>SDWN01000748.1 GCA_004195305.1 Neptunomonas sp.
AGATGTGTATAAGAGACAGTCCAGGTTCTGTATTGCTGCGGTTTCGGTGATCTCAAAACAGATCTGTTGAGTAGGAATAGCGAAGTCTGAAAACAGGTTGCGAATAAAATCGAGGAAGAAACTGCTCCCCAGGGTGGTGCCGGACAGGTTAACCGAATAGTTCATATGCCGATGCGGCAGATCGCGCTGATGAGCATCGGCGATCCGGGTACAGACCTCGCTGATCACCCAGCGATCCAGCTGCGGCATCAGATTGTACTCCTCTGCGGCAGGGATAAAGATCGGCGGAATAATCCGGCCACGCTCATCTTCCATTCGCAACAACACCTCGGCATGGTGCGGTTTGAGACAACCGCTGGGCGTGATCGGGGCTATCGATTGCAGATACAGGCGATAGCGGCCCTCATCCAGCGCCCGCTTTATCCGCGGCACCCACAGGCTAAGCTCATGCTTGCGGCTATTCTCGTAAACATCCTTGGTATGAACATAGATGCTATTGCGGCCCTGCTCACGCGCGGTGTCCACCGCCGATTTAGCCGCCATCAACACATCGGACACATCCAGATAATTCTGATTCAACAGCACCACACCGATGGTCGCCGTGGTATCGAAGTGGTCGTCCTGCCACTCAAAATCAAGCCCGTTCAGGCGTTCGCGCAGGTCGCAGGCAACCGCCAGGGCATCAGCAGGATCGCCGCTGGGGCGCAGAATGGCGAACTCATCGCCACCGATGCGGGACAACACATCATTCGCGCTCAACGCGCGCTTGAGTTCACCGGCAATGGTACGCAGGAAGCCGTCACCGCCTTTGGAGCCGCAGATATCGTTGATGACCGAAAAATGATCCAGGTTGATATGCCACAGAATCGGGTTCTGCTTGGCGCCTTGAGTATTATCCAGACTCTGCTTAATTCTCTGCGCGAACGTCATCCGGTTGAGCAACCCAGTCAGGGTGTCGTGGGAGGTCTCGTAATTGAGCTTTTCGGTCAGGCTCTGCGCCTCGCCGACATCCTGGATCACCATCACCACGCCCATCGGTCGTTCGCCCTGATTAACAACCGGGGTAGCGGTCAGGGCGATACCGGTGCGACGACCATCGGCACGAGTCATGTAGGCATGTTGCTGGATATCAATAACAGCTTCGGTGTCGAGACAGCGCGATACCGGATTTTCGATCTGCTTATGGGTGATCTTGCTGTACAGCGGCAGTATCTTGTCAAAGGACTGGCCCTGGGCGTGCTCAAAGGAGATACCCGAGATCGCTTCAGCGGCCCGGTTCATATAGCTGACCAACCCTTGCGAGTCAGCAGAAACGACTCCATCGGCAATCGCTCCGAGGGTGATCTGTGCCTGCTCTTTCTCCTCCTGCAGATAGCTGGCGGTATTGCGCAGCCGCAGCAGCGTGACCACCAAAAACAGCAGCAGCAACGAACTCGTAACGAACAGGCCGATCCGGTAATAGCGCGAAATTCGCTCCTGCTGCTCGTGGTAAGCGAGATAGACCTGCGTCAGCTGCGACATGATCGCCGTTGACGGCAACCGAAACAACTGCGCCAACGTTTGTCCCACCAGGGCCCTCGATGTGAACACTATCTTGCCGTGCTGCAGACTGAAGTTGAGCCGATCCAGCAGCACATTATCGAACTCCTGTCCCTGATCCTGCAACGCGTAGAGCAGATCCTCCATAGCAATCAGCACCCTATCTGCCTGCTGCGTCAACTCATCAGCCGTCGGAGTAGCGGCATAGTTCAACAGCGTGTCACGAAAGTCACGCGTCTGGTCGTAATAGTCCGGAGCCGCCTCCGCCAAACGCGCCAGAAGGTCTTCGCGAGACAAGCCCGCAACAGCATTCTTAAGCAGAACCATCTGCTTAATATAGCTGGAGACCAGCACCCGCCGCTCCTCATGCATGTTGACCAGTCGTCTCAGGTGATATTCAACCCCGGTATTTTTTTGCCTGAACGCCGTATACTCAGAGGCCTGCATCTGCTCCAGAAGATCACCCTGCTCGCGCAACTGCTGCAGTAGCGGATCAAAATCCGGATGCTGGTCGTAGTAAACCCGAATCAGCTCCTGGCGCAGATCGCCATCCAGTAGCTGACTCCGCTGCAGCAACTCCAATACGTCGGAGTTTTCCTCGTTAATGCTGTCGACCTTTTGAGCCTGAACGAACAAAAACGTCAACAGCAGCAGGATCGTTGCCCCTGCAAGCACCGGAGCCCAACTAAAGGATCTCATTGCGTCACTCCGTTCGGTTGAATCCCAGGGTGGTTGCCGGTCAGACTGCCGAGAAACTCGACCAACAGCGCCGTTTCAGACGGGGTCAGCAGCAGCCCCAATTGATAATTAGCCATCAACGTAATCGCTTCTACCAGGGTCTCTGCCGAACCATCATGGAAGTAAGGGGCTGTCACCGCCACATTTCTTAAGGACGAAACCCTAAAGCTATTTCGATCCGACCCTTCGCCAGTCACGTAGTAACGCCCAAAATCCTTAAGCCTGGGGTTCAATCCCGCATCGAGGTGACGATAGATATAAAATTGGGAAAAAAAACCCCCTCCCATCGCACGACCGTTATGACAGGAGCTGCAACCGATCCGTTTAAACAGTGCGTAGCCCTCTCGCTGGCGTGGGCTCAACGCGTCGGGATCACCACGGAGATAGCGATCAAAAGCGGCATTCGGCGCATTCAGACTACGAACGAAGGTCGCCAGCGCATCGACGATGACGGCCTGGGTCAGATCGGTGCCGTAGGCCTTATTGGCTTGCACCTGATAACCGCGAGCGAGCCGTACGATCACGTCGGGCCAACGGCTATTGAACTTATCGACATCGCTGATACTGTCCTCAATCAAGCGCTCCAGCTTGGCGTAGCGACCATCCCTGTTGTACCAGAAACTGCTGGCGACGTTATAGAGCAGCGTCATGTCTCGCGAGTATTGACCCCGGCGCTCGCCTGTAAGAACCGAGGCTGGCAACTGATCCGGACTTATGGCGGGCAGAGCATGACAATCACCGCAGCTCCGGTCAGCGCTGGCGGAGAACCGCTGATCGAAAAACAGCGCCTGCCCCAGCGCCCGTTTAGCGGCATCGACCGGCACCTGAAGCGGCAGCGGGGTGATGGGTTCCACGTCGAGACTGAAAGGAATGATCCCGGCGCCCGCAGGCCCAAGGGCGTCACTCGCCTGAACGGCGGGGGTGAATAACACCGCCAGCAGCAGTTTCAACGCCAGCACCCGAGCTAACAACGCTTTCTGCATCATGAGATGCCTGGACTCACGCCACACAGACACGATTTCGGCCCTCGTCTTTAGCGCGGTATAGTGCCGCGTCTGCCAGCTCAATGAATTTATCAGACGCCTCAATATTGCTGGCAGGAAAGCTGGCGACACCGATACTGATGGTTACACTGAGGCCATCGATCAGCGTCTCAGCAACACTTTTACGCAACCGCTCGGCAATCGTCTGCGCCCCGCCCGGAGGCGTATTGGTGAGGATGATCAAAAACTCTTCGCCACCATAACGACAGGGAATATCGACCTCGCGTACGGCGTCACGCATCACCTGGGCCAGGGTTTGCAGCACCCGGTCACCCTGGTCATGACCATGCTCATCATTAAAGCGTTTGAAGTGATCGACGTCGAACATCAGGATAGACAGATCCATCTTGTAGCGTCGGGCGCGCTTGAGTTCCAGCGCCAGAGAATCATCCAGATGGCGCCGGTTAAACAATTTGGTCAGGCCGTCGGTGGTCGAGAGTTCGCGTAACTGGGACTCTAAGTTTTTCTCGGCAGTAATGTCACGCAGCAGAATTGTCGAACCTATCACCTCGCCACTCGGAGCCAGAATACTGGACGCCAGCATCTCCAGCATATGGCCCTTATATTCGATCAGAGTGGGGGCTAACTTGGAGGGATCCTGGCACAAATTCCGGGAAATAAGTTCGGGATCATCGAGGATATTAAGGAATCCTCCTGCCCGCATCTGCTCCTCAGTTTTATTCAGCAAGCGCTCTGCGGCAGGATTCACCAACACGATATGGCCGCCACTGTCGGTTACCACGATCCCTTCCAACGAACTCAGGATAATGGTATTGAGCTTGTCCTGCTCATGTTTGAGCCCCCGGTAAGAGTGCAGTACTTCTCGAGACATCTGATTAAAGCTAGCCGCCATATGACTCAATTCATCCCGTCCCTTCACCGGAATGAGCTGATCCATGTCGCCTTTGCTGACCTCGCGCATCGCATTGGTAAGCGCGTTAATCGGCCGGACCACCGAGCGCCGAATCAGCACGTAGGTGACCACAAACACAAACAGCAGCATCACCACCAACACCACCAATGACTGGTAGTAGGTGCGGGTAATATCGGCATCGATCGGCGCCAGCGTGGTGGTCAGTTTCAGCACTCCGCGCACCGGATTATCACCCCCGTGGCATTTATGACACTCTTGGTCATTCAGGATCGGGGCAAGAAAGGTCAGCAGGCGATCATTATTCGCATCCAGTTCATAATAGGAGATTAGCTGCTTCGCCCTCAGTACCTTGCGTAGCTGCAAACTGTCCGGGGGTAAAATCTGGCGCAGCTGAGTGCTCTCCTTAGCGACGAACTCCTCCTCCCCGATACGACCGTTGACCGATGTGATCGTACTGTTATCCAGAAAAGCTTCGCGGCCGTTGGTGCGCATAATGACGAAGTCGGTGACCTCCGTCACCCGCTTCAGGCGCAGAGCATAGCTTTCGGCAATATCCGCATAACCGGCCAGCATCACCGCCTGCAAGCCCTCGATAACACTCTCGGTGAGCTTTTTCATGGTCCGCTCATTCTGTGCCAGGATGGTCTGTTCCTGCGTATAGGTATAAAACGCAATCATGCCTAGCATCGCGATACTGGCGACAATACCAAACACCGATATGATTTTAGTGCCTATATTTTTGAACATTGACCGCCCTACGTCCGCAATGAAAACGAGAGTATTAACCTGATAGGTTAATCGGTTGGCACCTGAGTGCGCCAGCATTAACCAAACGACCACGGCAAGATTAACAGTACTGCATGCTAATCAACTGCTCGCCCATGACGCAAGCCTTAATATCACTTAAGATCCGGCGTTTATTTCAGTTATGCTGTTCCTTTGACCTGGCACAAGCTGCAAGCCCGCGCCCGTTGGTTAATATTGATAAATTGAGAAATCCGAGCCATGAATTACCAGCATCACCTCCGTGCCATTGCCTCCCCTCTGCCCGCCGGCAAAGTGGTCTGTGTGGGCCGCAACTACGCAGAGCACGCCAAAGAGCTGAATAATCCCGTGCCCGACGAACCACTGCTGTTCATTAAACCCAGCACCGCGCTGGTGGATATGCGCCAACCGATTCAACTGCGCCTCGATCATGGTCCGGTGCATTACGAAACCGAATTGGCAATCCTGATCGGCCAGCCACTAACCCGGGGACAGCCGGATCAGGTTACTGCCGCGATCGCGGGGGTGGGATTAGGCCTGGATCTGACTCTGCGCGAACGCCAGAGCCAGCTAAAACAGCAGGGCCATCCGTGGGAGCTGGCCAAAGCGTTTGACGGCAGCTGTCCGCTTAGCCCGTTTGTACCCTTCGAGGCGATCACCGATATCGAGGACTGCCGGTTACAACTAGAAGTGGATGGAGAACTGCGCCAGAACGGCTCCAGCGCGGAGATGCTGACGCCGGTAGTGGCGTTGATCGCTTATATCAGCCAGCACTTCACCCTGCTACCCGGAGATGTGGTGCTGACCGGAACCCCGGCCGGAGTCGGCGTACTGCAGCCAGGAATGCAGCTGACACTGCGCTTAGATCAGGTGCTCGAGCTGCAAACCTCAGTCCGTGTTTAAACGCCGCTCTTAAGCAGTTCAAGGCGTTCGAGCCGTGCCTGCAACCGATCAGCATCGAGCCGCAGCCGATCGATCTGGTCGTAGTGGCCCTCCAGCTCGGCGCCGCAAGGCTGCACCCGGATCTCTTCGTGGAGCCAGCTATTAAGGTCATCGAGCAGATTATTCGACGCCTCACTGGCGGCGGTTCGCCCTTTCGACAGCAGATTGATCAGCAACTGCGCCGCCGGATCACCGAGGCAGTCCCCCAGCAGCCCGCCCCAATCCAGATCCAGCTGCTGGCCGATCTGCCGCAGCTGGGTAGCCAGTTGAGTATTGCCCTGCAACCGGACCCGATTATCAAACGCCTGCTGCGGATCGAGCAGCAGCGCCAACAGGTCCGAAGGGGCGCCGGTAATTTCACAATCGGGTTGCTCCAGATCCTCACTCGCAACCAGGCTGATCCCCTCAGCACCAAGCCTGAGCCCGATCGCCAGGGCAGGAAAGGTCAGCGTTAACAACAGGCTCTGCCCCGCCAGTGGCGCCAGTTTACGCTGCGCCAGCGGGTCCCGCGCCAGCGCTTTGTTGATCGCCAGTTCAACCAGCATACCGGGTTCGGATCTCAGCCACTCGTCGCTCACGCGTTTCTCCCTTGGTGTTGTGGATTAAACTTACAGGCTCAGGTTTACGTTTACGCTTATGGGCTTAAGCTTACGGGTTACAGATCGCAGACAAGCCTAGCGCTTCCCGCAACCCCCACTGTTACAGCCAGAGGGCTGTTTGGACGGATCCTCAGGCTGCGGCTCACGGCTGGCCCCGGCCTGCTGTAGCTGCTGCAGATACCCCTGCCAAATACCGGCCTGATCCTGACACAGCTGATACAGATACTCCCAGGTATACAGCCCCGTGTCGTGACCATCGTCAAAGATTAGTTTAAGCGCGTAATTACCGCTCGGCTCGATCCCGATCAATGCCACCTCCCGTTTGCCGGTTTGGAGCACGGCCGCGCCATGCCCGCGCACTTCAGCCGAAGGCGAGTTAACCCGCAGGAATTCAGCATTCAGGCGGTGATTATCGCCCGCCGGATACTCCAGCTCCAGCTGCCTGGATTTCAGGTGCAGCGCTATTCTTATCGGTCGTTGCTTAGATTCGCTCACATCACTGTCCTGGGACTCGTGTACGGGTCCGCTCTGGTTATAAAATATACTGACTCAGGTCTTCATCTTCAGCCAGCGCACCCAACGCCTTCTCGACGTACGCGGCATCGACAACCACCGACTGATTCGGCGTCTCGCCGGCACTGAAGGAGACATCCTCCAGTAACCGTTCCATCATCGTGTGCAGCCGCCGTGCGCCGATATTCTCGGTGCGTTCGTTCACATCAAAAGCCATCTGTGCGATGCGTTCGATGCCGTCCTCGCGGAACTCCAGCGTCACCCCTTCGGTACCCAGTAGCGCATGGTATTGCTCGGTCAAGGAGGCATCGGGTTCGGTGAGGATTCGTTTGAAGTCGTTTGGCGTCAGCGCCGCCAGCTCGACCCGAATCGGCAGCCGCCCCTGCAACTCGGGAATCAGATCCGAAGGCTTAGACAGATGGAAGGCACCCGAGGCGATAAACAGCACATGATCGGTCTTGACCATGCCGTATTTGGTATTGACGGTGCAGCCCTCGATCAGCGGTAACAGGTCACGCTGCACCCCCTCACGCGAGACATCACCACCGCCGCCGCTATCGGCACGTTTGGCGACCTTATCGATCTCATCCAGAAACACGATACCGTTCTGCTCGACCAGCTCGACTGCCCGCTGCTTGATATCATCCTCTTTAACCAGCGCCTCCGCCTCCTCGTCACGCAGTAGCTTGAAGGCGTCTTTAACTTTCATCCGCCGACTCTTGCGCTTGTCGCTGCCAAGATTTGAGAACATCCCCTGCAGCTGGCTGGTCATCTCCTCCATCCCGGGAGGCGCCATGATCTCGACCCCCACCGGCTTGACGCTGATCTCGATATCGATCTCTTTATCGTCCAGATCACCTTCGCGAAACTTCTTTCGGAACAACTGCCGTGTCGTGTTGGGACCCCGCTCTCCGGGTTCTTCACCACGCGCCGGCGGCAGCAGTGCATCCAGAATACGCTCTTCGGCAGCATCGTCAGCGCGATGCCCCACCTTAGCAATCTCGCTCTCGCGCAGCATCTTTACCGCCATATCCACCAGGTCACGGACGATCGAATCGACATCCCGCCCGACATACCCAACCTCGGTAAATTTAGTTGCTTCGATCTTGATAAAAGGCGCGTTAGCGAGCTTGGCCAAACGCCGTGCGATCTCGGTCTTACCCACCCCGGTAGGACCGATCATCAAGATGTTTTTGGGTGAAATCTCGGCCCGCAGTGCCTCCGGCAGCTGCATCCGCCGCCAGCGGTTACGCAACGCGATCGCGACCGCTCGCTTAGCATCGGCCTGACCAACAATGTGTTTATCAAGCTCGTGAACGATCTCTCGAGGGGTCATCTGGGACATGGGATTATCTCGTGTGTCGATTAACGGTGCGTGTTAACTCGCGGCATCAGCAGCAAGGCCGTCGGTGGTTTCGATGGTTTCGATGTTAAGTTGGTTATTAGTGAAGACGCAGATGTCGGCCGCAATATTGAGGCTCTTTTCGACGATCTCACGGGCACTCAGCTCGGTATTTTCAAGCAGCGCCCGGGCTGAGGCATGGGCAAAATTACCACCCGAGCCGATCGCCACCAACCCATACTCGGGCTCAACCACATCGCCGTTACCGGTAATAATCAATGAGGCCTGCGCGTTAGCGACCACCAGCATCGCTTCGAGCCGCCGCAGGGCGCGATCACTGCGCCACTCTTTGGCCATCTCTACCGCAGCCTTGGTCAGGTTGCCCTGATATTTTTCCAGCTGCGCTTCAAAACGTTCGAACAGGGTGAAGGCATCGGCGGTACCACCGGCAAAACCAGCAATGACCTGGTTCTTATACAACCGCCGGACTTTGCGGGCATTGCCTTTCATCACCGTATTACCGAGCGAGACCTGGCCGTCTCCGCCCAGCGCTACTTGATCGCCACGGCGGACGGATACAATGGTAGTCATAACTAAGGCCTTTATAGCGGCGCGGTACAACGAGCGGTCACAGCGCCAGATGAGTCGATCTGACCAATATGGCTACAAAATTTAGAATTTCAAGCGTGCGATCGTCCAAGCGAACCGAACAACGGGTTTTACAGGGTGATATGCAGCGGCTGCAGGTTCATCCGCACCAATTTATCATAGGCCTTATTAAGCTTGGAACGCGAGGGGAAAGGCCCGATCCTGAC
>SDWN01000750.1 GCA_004195305.1 Neptunomonas sp.
GATCTCGATCTGGACTCGGCCCAATCCCCAGCTATCACTGAGTTTGATCCCCAGACCCAGGGCGATCTCACGCGCAGCCTGGTCATCGGCCAAGGTCTCGGCGCTGATCTGCGGATTATACTGCAACACCGCATCGAACACGCTCAGACGCACAAAGGGCTTGGCCAGATCGTACTCTATCGTCTCCTGCACCTCGCCCTGATCATCTTTAACCGTATTCACCAGAGTGGTCGTACCCAGGACTTGCTGGGCCACCGTGCGCAGCATATCTTCGGTCATATCCATCAGATCGTTGTAATCGGCATACGCCTGATAGAACTCGAGCATGGTGAACTCGGGGTTGTGCCGGCTCGACAGCCCTTCGTTACGGAAGTTACGGTTGATCTCGAACACGCGCTCGAAGCCGCCCACGACCAGACGCTTGAGGTACAGCTCGGGCGCGATCCGCAGATACATATCGATATCCAGGGCATTGTGATGGGTGACGAACGGACGCGCCGCCGCGCCACCGGGAATCACCTGCAACATCGGCGTCTCAGCTTCGATAAAACGACGTTCGGCCAGATAGCTACGGATCGCGGCGACGATCTTAGCCCGGGTTTCGAACACCCGGCGGGACTCGTCGTTAGTGATCAGATCGACGTAGCGCTGGCGGTAGCGCATCTCGGTGTCCTGCAAGCCTTTGTGCTTGTCGGGCAAGGGCCGCAGATTTTTGGTCAGCAACTCGCAGCATTCCATATCGACATACAGATCACCCTTGCCCGATTTGTGCAGGGTGCCGCTGATACCGACGATATCACCCAGATCCATCGCCTTGGCGAACGGCCGTGCAGCCTTGTTGACATACAGCTGAATCCGTCCGGTCATGTCCTGCAACACCGCGAAGGCGCCACGATTAAGCATGATCCGACCACCAACGGCGACCTTAATCGCCAGGCTTTCCAGCTCCTCCTTGGTCTTGTCGCCATGCTCGGCCTGGAGATCGGCGGCATAGCTATCACGACGAAAACTGTTCGGGTACGCATTACCCTGTGCCCGCAGCGCGTTAAGCTTTTCGCGACGCTCGGCAACGAGGCGATTCTCTTCGGGTTGAGCGGCATCCTGCTGCCGGGTTTGGGGCGCTGTTTGGTTGTCTGACATCGGTAGATAGCCTTATCTTAAATCGCAAATACTTACAGCCCAGCCTTGAGGCTGGCTTCAATAAACTGGTCGAGGTCGCCGTCCAGTACTTTGTCACAATTACTGGTTTGCACCAGGGTACGCAGGTCTTTGATGCGCTGATCATCGAGCACGTAGGAGCGAATCTGTGATCCCCAGCCGATATCCGACTTGCTGTCTTCGACCGACTGCGCAGCCACGGTACGCTTGAGCATCTCATGCTCATACAGGCGTGCGCGCAGCATCTTCCAACATTTGTCGCGGTTCTGGTGTTGCGAGCGCTGGCTCTGGCTCTGGACCACGATACCGGTGGGCTCGTGCGTCAGGCGTACTGCCGAGTCGGTCTTGTTGATGTGCTGACCACCGGCACCGGAGGCGCGGTAGGTATCGGTACGCACATCGGAGGGGTTGATATCGATCTCAATATCATCGTCGATCTCAGGAGAGACGAACACCGAGGCAAAGGAGGTGTGGCGGCGGCTGCCAGAATCGAAGGGCGACTTGCGCACCAACCGGTGCACCCCGGTTTCGGTACGCAGCCAACCGAAGGCATATTCACCCTCGAAACGGATCGTGGCCGATTTAATCCCCGCAACATCTCCGGCACTGACCTCTTCGAGCTCGACCTTAAAGCCCTTGTCCTCACCCCAGCGCAGATACATCCGCAGAATCATGCTGGCCCAGTCCTGAGCCTCGGTGCCCCCGGAACCGGACTGGATATCCAGAAAGGCGTTATTGGGATCCATTTCGCCGGAAAACATCCGTCGGAACTCGAGAATCTCCAGCTGGGCATTAAGCGCGTCCAGCTCGGTTTCGACCTCCGCAACGGTATCCTCATCCTGCTCATCGACGGCGAGCTGCAGCAGTTCCCGGGTATCTTCGACGCCTGACTCCATGTCGTCGATGGTCTTAACCACCAATTCCAGTGCCGTTCGCTCTTTGCCCAACGACTGCGCCCGCTCGGGATCCTCCCAAACACCGGGCTGTTCCAGCTCGCGATCAACTTCGATCAAACGTTCGTGCTTGGTTTCATAATCAAGATAACGCTTTAACTGGGCAGCACGATCTGCAATATCGTCAATACGCAGATGGATGGGATTAACTTCGATCATACCTGTACGGTTTCCACGGTTCGATGCGGCATCCGAACCGATCAGAGTCCAGACAAAAGAAAAGGGTGGATTTTACCCGAAACAGGCTTGGTTTGGATAGCCGTCAAGCGGGTCTAATCTCGATATACGGTCGTTACAGAGCCTGAAACAGCTGCTGCTGAACCATCTGCAGGAGTGCCTGTTTCAGTGCCGGCTGAGTCGCCATCATCCGGCGCAGCTCAGCGGCCGGAATCCACAACAGATCAACCGGACCTGCCGCCCGCAATCCGGCATGGTGATGATTTTCAAACAGCGAGCTAAAACCGGCATAACAACCCGGCCCCAACACGTCCAATACCAGCGCCTGGCCGGTCTCATCATCCAGGTCGACGCGTTCAACAACGCCACGGACCACAATAATCAGCGCCTGATGTCGCTCTTCATGCGCGACGATCATGTCCTGCGGCTGATAGATTCGTTGTTCCGCGTATGCAATAAGTTGAGACAAGGCCTCTGGGCTTAATTTTGCAGCCCAACGGGCATCGCGAATTAACTGCAACGGGTCGGGCAAGGGCGCGGCTTCGACTGAGGCGAAGTGGCGTGCCTGCAGCCTGCAGTTGATCTGCACCAGCATCCGTTCGGCTTCGGCAGGGTCTAACAACGCCTGCTGCTGCAGCTGCTCCACCATCGCCCGCTTCTGGATCAGCAGCGTTCGTTGCGCACTGTGCAACTCGGCGCGGGCCGCCAATTCGGGAAACGCCTGTTTCAGCTGCAGCAGCAGGATGTAGGTTTGCTGTTTATTTTGCACCAGCTCGGCACGCGCCCTGCGGCTACTGTGACGATCCTCGCTCAACTCATCCACCTGGGCCAGTGCCACATTCTGCGCCTGCACGAAGCCACGCGCCATGTCGTAGCCCAGAACCAGATGCCGATACGCGATCCGGTTAGCCAGTCGCTTCAATAGCGGCAGCTGACGCAACCACTCAACCGGCACCGAACCGTTCCAGTAACGCTGCAGCTGCGGCCGGGGATGGATCTGCGGTGACCCGTCTAGCGCCTGGTCGACCGCATCGATCAGCCGCGAGGTCGCCTCACGTCCCAAAAAACCCTCTCGGTACTGCAACCAGTAACTACTGCGCTCATGCTCCAGCAAGCGGCGACGAAACTCAATCTCCAACTCATTAGCGGCACGCCGGACCGGCGTACCTTTAGCTTTATTCTGCACCACAGGGGTGACAGGGGCCAACGCATTGCGCTCGATCGCCTGCCAATCAGATAGCTGGGTCAGCGAGCGCTTTTTCAGCTCAGGCAGACGCAGCTCCATCTGCCGCTGAATCATCTGTTCGGCCCGATCAATCATCGCCTGCTTACCCGCCGGCAACCGATCCAGCCCCAACCGCGTAAACAACCAACCCATGCTGCTGCCGTTGATCAGGATGGTCAGGGCGACAATCCCTGCCGTCATAAACAACACCTGCTCACCCCAGCGGCTGTCTACGTCCGGATGCTGAACCAGCATCAGCGCCAGCGCCAGTGCCACCGCGCCACGCAAACCACCCCAGATCAGTACCAACGCCTTATCCCGACTCAGACCAAAACCCAACCGCTTCAGCAACGGCATCAGCACTAAAATAGTACAGGCCCGAATCACTAACAGCCCCAGATACAATGCCAACAGCAGCCCCCAGCTGCGGCCATCAAACAGTTCGATACGATTAGCGATTAACAACCCGACCACCAGAAAGATCAGCGTATTGGCCATATGCGCCAACATACTCCAGAAATGGTGCAAAAAACCCAGCGCCTCGGGTGAAAACCGGGACCGACCCTTGCCCGCCAGCATCAGCCCGAACACCACCACCGCCACCACACCGGACGCATGCAACAGCGCTTCGGCGACAAAATAGACCAGGTAGGCGCACGCGATCGACAGCGTTGTTTCGACCAGTGGATCGTTATAAATCCGCCCAACAGCCAAGATTATCGATTTGCCAAAGACCCAGCCGGTCAGACCACCCAGGGCTACCGTCCAGATCAATCCAGCAGCAATAGAACCCATACTGATGGTCGTTTGATCGACACTTAACAGAATCGAAAAACACAACGAGAACAGCACTATCGCGGTTCCGTCATTGAACAGCGACTCGCCTTCGAGAAGCGTTTCCAAGCGTTTACGCGAACTGACATCACGCAGCAGCGCCACCACCGCCACCGGGTCGGTCGCACTGATCAACGCCCCAAACAGAAATGCCAGTGGCCAGCTCCAGTCCCAGGGAAACAGCCAGCGCACCAGCACCGCGGTGAGCACCGCACTGATCAGCATTCCGGGGAGCGCAAGCAGAGCGACCTGCGCAAACGCGCGTTTTAACAGGTGAGGTTCCAGCGAATACGCCGATTCAAAAATCAATGTCGGCAAAAACAGAAATAAAATCAGATGCGGATCAAGATGGGTGAAACTTTGTAACAGCGGATGCAGTTGCGGAACGCTGTTACTCAGGAGCAGTGAGCGATCGAGGGTACCGACTAACAATCCGGCCAGCAGCAACGCCGCTGAGTAGGGGATTTTACGACTACGGGTAAAGTGACGCAGCACCGACCCCAGCAGCAGGGCCATTGCGATCAGCAACACCAGCATCACGCCGCCATTGGTCGCGGTCATCGGTTGCTAATCATGGCTTACCGCTCATGGATTGCTACTCATCAATGATACTATCAACCCAATGGACACATAGGTTCCATAGCTACTTGTCCATCGCCCCTAAAATCTTCCTCAGCTGCGTGGAACTGCTTTGTTTTCAGTGACTCGCATGGGCCTGCGACCAATGTAGGCGCACCCTGCGCGAACCGGTTAACCCGCGGGACTAAGAGGTCAAGTGGCACAACCACTCCAATAACAGCAGCCATTGCGCTCTATTTAGCGACACATCCGAGGGCCGCGCCTCACTTACTCCGCCTGAGTTACGCCCCAGTTATCGATCACTTTAGGGATATCGTTATACTGCTCCATATAATGAGCAAACTGGTTACGGAATACCAGACCGATATTAATCCCTTCAACAACCAGGTTCTCTACCTTCCACTGCTGCTGCGCATTAAGAAACAGTGAATACTGCACCTGATAGCGCTCACCGCCTTTAAGGATAATCGTCGAACCAACCTTGGCCCGTTTTTTTGATTTATCGTAAGCGGCACCTGCGACCACAAACGTATCCAGCTCATCGAGTCGGTCCAAACCCTTACTATAGGTGCGGATCAACGTACGTTTAAATACCTGATTGAAACGTAGCAGATGTGCAGCACTGGCCCGGCGAGCGTACTTGCCCATCACCTTGCGCGAGACCCGCTCGAAATCGATCAGTGGCCCGAGTTCGTTTTCCATCAACCCCAACAACTCCAATTCCGGCATACCCGCGACCAGAACGCGATCAGCGATCAGTTTTTGTATCGATACATAGCTGGCGTTGATGACCTGCTCTGGCTTTACCTGAGCCGCCTGCAGACTGCTCACCATTAACATCCCAACCAACCATACCAGGGATGTTTTGAATCCACGTATCAGCGCCCTGTTCATACCTTCACTCCTGTAACCATTTATTTTATGCCGGGGCTCATTGGATTAGTTCCGACGAGTAAGAAAGCGACATCACGCCCCAGCATTACAACTCAGCATCACAATTTAGCATCACAACAACGGCCAGTTTTTGGCCGCGATCATAGCCCAGACCAGCACCATCAGCGTCAGCGCCAAAAACACGGTCGCAGAACCGATATCTTTGGCACGACCGGACAGGGGATGAAACTCTTCACCAACCCGATCCACGACCGCTTCTATCGCTGAGTTCAGCAATTCCATCAATAATACAAGGCCCAAGGTTAACCACAGCAAAACCAACTCAACTTCATCGGCGGCCACAAAAAAGCTTAGCGGCAGCAACAGCAGCGCCAGTACGGACTCCTGCCGAAACGCGGCTTCATGGGTCCATGCTGCTTTAAAACCTTGCCAGGAGTAACGGGCGGCATATAACACCCGGACCAGGCCGGTGCGCCCCGGTTTAGCCACGCTCAAACTCACCGCGAATCTGCTCACACCAGCGCTCGACCCGGTCTCCGGTCTGCTCGTGTTGACAATCTTCGTCAAGTGCCAAGCCAACAAAGTGGTCAGCGTCCGGGGTCAACGCTTTAGAAGCACTGAACTCGTACCCCTCGACCGGCCAATACCCCACCAGTTCAGCACCCCTCTCAACCAGCCGATCATGCAGCAACCCCATCGCATCCACAAACCAGTCGCCGTAACCCACCTGATCACCCAAACCGAACAGTGCGATCCGCTTGCCGCTAAGATCCAGGCTGTCAAGCTCAGCCCACACATCTTCCCATTCAGACTGAACCTCACCGTAATCCCAGGTCGGAATCCCCATGATAATCTGATCGTAGTCATTGGCATGCAGCAGTGGTGCTTCAGCCACGTCATACAGATCGATCTGATCTTCTACCAGGGTACGCTCAATCCGTTCGGCGACATCTTCGGTATTGCCGGTGGTAGAGCCGTAAAACAGGGCTATCTTCACGGTTTTTCACTCTCCTAAATAAACAAAAGAGCAGCCTGGGCTGCTCTTGGCGTTAACGCGAGGCTAGGCTATTTTTTTTCAGCGAAAGCGTCAAAGGCGCTGCTGGAAATCTTCTCTATGGCCTCGCGAGCCTCCGCAAACGCCTCGAAATTGTCCTTGCTAGCCTGGCGTAACGTCTCTTCAACCGACTCGGTGTACCTTTTTTGCAGATCAATCAACTCCTCCGCCGAGCTACACTGCTTAAGCTCGCTGGTCTGACTTAACGTCGAATGCATGCACGCCTGGGCACATTCAATCTGCTGCCGGGTCAATTTTTCGAGCATCCGGGTCTGGATCTCCATCAACTCCTTGAAAGGCTCCATCGAGGCATTTAATTTTTTTGACATATCTTGAAACATCCGCTTTCCTCTTGTCCTTGCTAATGGGCCTTACAAGATGATGATTTGCGCTATTATAATCCTCGCTCAAAGCAGCTGTACAGTAACCCGGGGCGACTTAGGCATTAACGCTGTTAGCGGCTGCGCTCAAGTCACAGCCGGTCAACTCAAAACAACAGATAACGGAATCTGATCATGCGCCTACTGCACACCATGCTCCGGGTCACAGACCTGGACCGATCAATTAAATTTTACACAGAACTCCTCGGAATGCGCTTGCTGCGCCGCAATGACTTCCCCCAAGGACGCTTTACCCTCGCCTTTCTCGGCTACGGCGAAGAATCCGACAACAGCGTATTAGAGCTGACTCACAACTGGGATACTGACCAATACCAGCTGGGGGATGGCTACGGCCATATCGCCATCGAAGTCGACGATGTCTACCAAGCCTGCACACAGATCAAAGCCAATGGCGGCAACGTAGTCCGCGAAGCCGGACCCATGCAGCACGGCAGCACCATCCTGGCCTTTGTTAAAGATCCGGATGGCTATCCGATCGAACTACTGAGCCCACAGTAATAACCATCGCTGACTCAACCCCACTACCCTGATGCCACTCACGCTGATCTACACTTTAGCTGACCTACACTTTAGCTGACCTACACTTTAGCTGACCTGCTCTTTAGTAGAAAAGTACTCTAGCTGAGAGCAGCTACCCAGGATCAGACGGAGAAATAACCATGAGCGATCATACTTATAAACTGGTTGAGGTCGTCGGCACTTCGACCGAAAGCACTGACCAGGCGATTCGCAACGCGATCACCAGCGCCGCTAAATCCTTGCACCATATCGGCTGGTTCGAAGTGGTTGAAACGCGTGGCCAGGTGGTTAACGGTGAAGTCGCTCACTTTCAGGTGACACTCAAAGTCGGCTTCAGATTGAACCAATGACCATGCAACACGCTTGAACCTGGGCTCGGCTAAGGCTCTAATAGCACCTTTAGAGCAATGAGCCCTACCCTATGCAGATCACTCCCGACGATATTTGCTTTGATCGGCACCATATCTGGCACCCCTACACCTCGATGGTCGAGCCGCTGCCGGTCTATCCGGTCGCATCAACCCAAGGGGTATACCTAACCCTGAGTGATGGCCGGCAACTGATCGACGGCATGTCATCCTGGTGGTCGGCCATTCATGGCTATGGTCACCCGACGCTGAATGCTGCGGCCAAACAACAGATCGATACCATGGCCCATGTCATGTTTGGCGGCCTCACCCACAAACCAGCCATCGAACTGAGTCGCAGACTGGTAGCGCTAACCCCTGAGGGGCTGGACAAGGTGTTCCTGTGCGATTCGGGATCGGTCGCTGTGGAGGTGGCGATCAAGATGGCGATCCAGTACTGGCAGGCGCGCGGCCAACCCAACAAAACCCGCTTGATCGCGCTGCATAACGGCTACCACGGTGACACCTTTGGCGCCATGGCGGCAACCGACCCCGTCAACGGCATGCACGAGCTGTTCAGCGGCGTCTTGGCGCAGCATCTGTTCGCACCCGCCCCCCGCTGCAGCTTCGACCAACCCTGTGCTGATGCCGACATCGCCCCGTTACGCGCGCTGATGGAAGAACACCAGCACGAACTGGCAGCCCTGATTTTAGAGCCGGTGGTACAGGGTGCCGGCGGCATGCGCTTTTACTCACCCGATTACCTCAAACAAGCACGAGCGCTCTGCGATGAGTTCGGATTGCTGTTGATCACCGATGAGATCGCGACAGGCTTTGGCCGCAGCGGCAAGCTTTTCGCCTGCGAGCATGCGCACATCAGCCCCGACATTCTCTGCCTCGGCAAGGCGCTGACCGGCGGCTACATGACCCTGGCCGCCACCCTGTGCACAACCGCCATCGCCGAGACCATCTCCGGCGGTGGCGCTGGCTGTTTTATGCACGGACCGACCTTTATGGCTGTCTCTTATACACATCT
>SDWN01000010.1 GCA_004195305.1 Neptunomonas sp.
TTTGGGTAGTGACTCCGACTCCCGACCACCCTGCCGCCTTTGATAAAGAGCTGGTGAATACAGCTGAATCCCGCCTTGATGCAGCAAGCAAGCACATCAGCATCCCCTCCTTCACCGCTGATATGCTGCTGCTCCTGAACCTGCTGGAGACTAATAATCTGATCCCGCAATGAGGCCGCACGCTCGAACTCCAGCTGCTCAGCGGCCTGCTCCATTGCGCTCGCCATCTCGGTATTGATCGATCTGTTTTTACCCTCCAGAAACATCATCGCTCGTTGAACATCCTCTGCATAACGCTCAGGACTGATCAGCCCGACGCAGGGCGCGCTACAACGGTTAATCTGATGTTGCAGACAGGGACGCGAGCGGTTCTTAAAAAACGGCTCCTCGCACTGGCGGATGCGAAAGATCTTTTGCAGCAGATTCAAGCTCTCGCGTACCGCTCCGCCACTGGGAAAGGGTCCGAAATAGCGCCCCTGCTTACGGGTATTACCGCGCTGGAACTGAATCGCCGGATACGAGTGCTGATTGGAGATGAAGATATAGGGGTAGGATTTATCATCGCGCAGCAAAATATTGTACGGCGGGCGCTGCTTTTTGATCAGATTCTGCTCTAGCAACAGCGCCTCGGTCTCGCTGCCGGTTACCGTTAGCTCCACGCGGCTTATCTTCAGCACTAAAGCCTGGGTCTTTATCGGCAACCCGGTGCTGCGAAAATAGCTGGCTAAGCGCTTCTTGAGATTCTTGGCTTTACCGACATAGAGAATCTGCCCCGCAGCATCATACATCTGATAGACCCCCGGGCGCTGAGTCGCGCTGGCCAGAAAGCTGGAACTATCAAAGGGCAAGGCTGAATCGGAATCCATGTTAAAATCCGGGGTTGCTACTATTAATCTGGTGGGCAAACAGATTCCATACCTATCTCCCCATCGCCCCTAAAATCTGGCGCAGTTGCGCGGAACTGCTTTATTTTCAGGAACTCGCATTGGCCTTCGACCAATGTAGGTGGAAAATCAGCCTTTGAGCTTGGTGTTTTTATTTTTCTGCATATGAATATGGGTGGCCTCATTGTGCATATTGCTCAGCAGATCGCGCGACTCATCAGAGATGCCCGCACCCCGTGATAACGAGACCTCAAGATAGACGCCGATCTCAGCGTAATAATAGAGCCGGGCATTAAAGCTTTTAGCTCGTTTCAACTTGCTCAGCGCGATACCCGCGCCATTGACCAATACATGGTTAATATTGGTATCGAAGATCACCGGCTGGCGATCAGCCTGGCTCTGCCTGTCTTGCCCCATGCGTACATACTCGTTAAGGTTTGACACATCTTAACACAAGCGTTCATTATTAGACTTCAGCACTCATCTCGTGCTTCATAAAGCTATACGTAATCAGGTGGTTAAAGCATGGCATTGGTCAGCGTGGGTGAATTAGCAATTCTCATTGTCGAACCGTCGCATTTTCAGGAAAAATTCATCCACGCCGAGCTAGAGCAGCTGGGCTGTCAGCAGGTTGATACGGCCACTACCATTAGCCAGGCTCTGGACTTCATGGGCCGACATACTCCGGACCTGGTGATCAGCTCGATGTATCTGCCCGATGGCGACGGCATCGACCTTGTCAGTCAGATGCGCACCGATGCGAAGCTGGAAGGCATTCCCTACATGCTTATCTCTAGCGAGGATCGGGTTGACGTGCTGGACCCTATTCGCCAGGCAGGCTCTGTAGCAATCCTCCCAAAGCCATTTAAAATCAACGACCTTCAGCTAGCACTTCAGGCAACGCTTGAGTTTGTAGACCCCACCGAACTTGAGCTGGAGAATTACGAAGTTTCCGAGCTTCGGGTTATGGTCGTCGATGACAGTGAGTTTTCACTCAAGCATATATCCCGGGCTCTGGAAAACATCGGGGTGAATAATATCGTCCGTGCGCACAACGGCCAGGAGGCGGTCGACGCACTGCAGCAACAGACCTTCGATCTGATCTTTACCGATTTCAACATGCCACAAATGGACGGTGAGCAGCTAACGCAGTACATCCGCAATGAGTCCAACCAGCCCTCGGTGCCGATTCTTTTGGTCACATCCGAACAAAACGAAACGCGCCTGACGGGCGTGCGCCAGGCGGGCGTCAATGCGATCTGCAACAAGCCCTTTGATACCCAGCAGATCAAGGCGATCATTAAGTCCCTGCTGGCAGACTAACGATGCGCCATGGCGCCGGGGCTTATCCAGCCCGCTCGCCATTTGCGCCAAGGTCGCGCCAGCGGGTCCCGCTTCATCACGCCAGCGTCAGAGATCTGGCCTGGTGCCTGAGCAGCCCCGCTATCTACCGCCTGGGGCACCCGGACAACCGTTTATTTGGCGATTCAAAACACCTGTGGCAGTGGCTACGCCAGCTGGATCAGCAGCCGCAGCCCCTGCTCGATGCGATCGCCCAGCAGCGCTCGCACCGGCTCGGCATCTATTTCGAAACCCTGCTCGAATTCACTCTGATACATCATGTAAAGCCGGCTCGCCACTTTTATGCACTCGCGGTACGACAGCAAGGCCGCACCCTAGGTGAGTATGATTTCTTATTCCGGCGCAGGGGTGAAGCCGCCCTGCGCCACCTCGAGGTCAGCATCAAGTTTTATCTGGGGCTGCCCCGGGCGCAGAGCAGCACTCACTGGGTGGGCTTGAATCGCAATGATCGGCTTGTTGATAAGGTCGACAAGATGCAGCAACGACAGCTGCGGTTAAGCCACCTCCCCGCTGCGCGCCAACAACTGCAAGCACTCGGTGAGCAGGTCGGCCCCTGTCACGGGCTGATCCTCGGGCGACTCTTCTATCCGCTTGAAAAACCGACCACGAGCCCACCCCAAGGGGCTCTGCCCGGACACCTGCGTGGCTGGTGGCTGCGCCATAGCGATCAGCGCAAAATTACCACTCAAGCGCAGCACTGCGGAGTGCTCGCCAGCCCGACCCTGCTGGTCTCGCTACAACGCCAGCAATGGTTAGCGCCACTCGCCCCTGCAGAAGCGCAGCAGCTCGCCAGTGAAGCCCTGGCAGCCCACGCCGACAGTGCCCCCGGCATGGTCGCACGACTGATACTCACCCCGCTCGGCTGGCGCGAGCATGATCGAGGGGTTCTGGCTGCAGATGCCTGGCTAGACTCAGTGCTTGAGACGCTTGAGTAAACTCGAGGTATCCCAGCGACCTCCGCCGAGCTGCTGAACATCGGCGTAGAACTGATCCACCAGTGCCGTCACCGGCAGCTGAGCACCGTTATCGCGCGCCGCATCCAGCACAATGCCCAGATCCTTGCGCATCCAGTCGACCGCAAAGCCGAAGTCGAACTGATCCTCGATCATGGTTTTATAGCGATTTTCCATCTGCCAGGACTGGGCCGCACCCTTGGAGATCACCTCAATCACCGCCTCCGGGTCCAGCCCGGCACGCTTGGCAAAGTGAATCCCCTCAGACAGCCCCTGCACCAATCCGGCGATACAGATTTGATTGACCATCTTGGTCAGCTGACCGGCGCCTGAATCGCCCATCAGTCGCACCGCACGGGAAAAACAATTAATGGCCGCCTCCGCGCGGTCATAATCTGCCTGATCACCCCCGACCATTACCGTCAGTGCCCCATTCTCAGCACCCGCCTGACCGCCCGACACAGGCGCATCCAGAAAGCCCAGCCCCTGGACCTGCGCCACCGCATACAGCTCTCTGGCAACCAGCGCCGAAGCCGTGGTGTGGTCGACAAAAACAGCCCCCGAAGACATGCCGCTGAAGGCACCCTGCGCACCCACACAGACCTGCCTGAGGTCCTCATCGTTACCGACACAGGCGAACACCAGATCCGCGCCCTGTGCAGCGGCAGCGGGCGTCCCTGCCAGGCGCCCCCCATGCTGCTCAACCCAGGCGTCGGCCTTGGCCGTGGTACGGTTATAGACGCAGACATCATAGCCTGCAGTTGCCAGATGCCCGGCCATCGGATAGCCCATTACGCCTAGCCCTAAGAACGCTATTTTTTGCTGCTGCGCCATTACTGCACCCTCGTTGTAATTATTGGTTTTTTGTTACTATTAGCCCGGCGGGGCAATAAGAGATGCAAGGATGCGTCAACATGGGCCGAAGCCCCATGCGAGCCCCTGAGAATCAAACAGCCCCACGCAACCGCGATGGGCAACTAGGTATGATACCTAGCTGCCCATCAGGTCAATAGCGTGGACTGCCGCGAGTATGGGTTGTTCGCACTAGACCCTAAGCTGCAAGCACTGCAGACGCCGCTGCAACAGCCGCACCACGCTGCAGCTCGACCCCTTCTGCTATGAGTGCACCCTCCAGAGCAGCAAGACAGAGCAGCACGTTTTTGCCGTTACAGGCGTGCCCCATCAAACCAATCCGCCACACCCTGCCCGCCAGCGCACCCAGTCCCGCGCCGATCTCCAGGCTGTATTGCTCTAATAGCCGCGCCCTTACCCGCGCCTCATCAATCCCCTCGGGGATCACTACGGCATTAAGCTGCGGCAAGCGGTACTCAGGATCGACCAGCAGCGCCAGCCCCATTGCCTCCAATCCTTGCTTGAGTGCCTGATGGTGCTGCTCGTGCCGCGACCAAGCCTGCTCCAGACCCTCTTGCTGCAGCACCACCAACGATTCATGCAGCGCATACAGGGCATTGACGGGCGCTGTATGGTGATAAGCCCGCTTGACGCCTGCCCCCCAATAACCCATCACCAAGTTAGTATCCAGAAACCAGCTCGGCACCGGGGTCGTGCGCGCTTTGACCGCAGCGACAGCCCGCTCGCTAAAGCTGACCGGGGAGATGCCGGGCGGGGCTGACAAGCACTTCTGAGTCCCGGAATAGAGCGCATCAATCCCCCAGCCATCCATATCCAGCTCAATTCCCCCCAGACTGGTCACGGCATCAACGATGCTCAGTGCCCCATTAGCCTGCGCTAAGCGCGCCAGCGCCTGGGCATCGGAGCGTACCCCTGTTGATGTTTCAGCATGGACAAAGGCCAGTGCTTTCACGTTCGCATTAGCGTTAAATGCGGCCTCGACCTTAGCCAGGCTGACCGGCTGGCCCCAGTCATCTTCGACCAGAATCACCTCGCCGCCAAAGCGGCGTACGTTTTCAGCCATTCGGCCACCAAACACGCCGTTCTGACACACGATTACCTTGTCACCCGGCTCGACCAGATTAACGAAGCACGCTTCCATACCTGCGGAACCCGGCGCCGACACGGGCATGGTCAGAGCATTCTTGGTTTTGAGCGCATACTGCAACAACTGCTTAAGCTCATCCATCATGCGAATAAATTCAGGATCAAGGTGTCCGATGGTCGGACGCGCCATAGCCGCCAAGACACGCGGGCTAACATCGGACGGACCCGGACCCATCAGGGTCCGCTGTGGCGGGTAAAAGGATTCAATCATGATCTAAAAGTCCTTGTATCAACATTTAGCAAAAAATTAAGCGGGCTGCTGCAGATGCAACTCACCAAGTTCGCGAACCATCTCAATGACCATGTGCGCCGAGTGCACACCGGCCTGTTCCAAAAATTGATCAAACGAGATCGACGACTCTTTACCGGCGATATCAGACAGCGCCCTGAAAATAATGAAGGGTACTTCAAAGCGGTAACAGGTTTGAGCAATGGCTCCGGCCTCCATCTCCACAGCCAGCATCTGCGGGAACTTGGCACGCGCCTCCGCCACCTTGGCAGGATCGGCCATAAAGGCATCCCCGGTAGCGATTAAGCCCAGCACCGTTTTAACGTCATGCACTGCCTTGATGCTACTCTGGGCGATATCAACCAACAGCGGATCGGGCGCCCAGGCAGGCGGCATCTGCGGTACCTGACCGTGCTCATAACCAAACACTGTCAGGTCAAAATCGTGCTGGCGAACTTCAGACGAGATCACTACGTCACCGATCTCCAGCTCTGCGGCAAACCCTCCGGCCGATCCGGTATTGATGATGCAATCGGGACTATAACGCTCCAGCAAAATCGTCGTGCCGATCGCCGCGTTCACCTTGCCGATGCCAGACTTGAGCAACACCACCTGCTGCCCAGCCAACACCCCTGTGTGAAAATCATATCCCGCCAGGGTCATATCCTGGCGCTGTTGCAACTGATCGCGCAGATAGGTCACCTCCTCCTCCATGGCACCTATAATACCGATCATCAACGGCTTAAGGTCCTGTAAACGAGGCTGCATGGAGATGACTTCGTCCGAAGCTTGGTAAGGCTGTTTCATGGTCTGTCTCTGCTCTCTAAGGGCTATAGGCCATAACTAAAAACTAGCTAACAGTAACCGCGCGCCGATCTAATCGGGCCCAGCCAAGTGCGTCAAACAACGGCTGCAGTTCAATCGGGACCGGTGCTTGGATCTGAAAGAGTTGCTCGGTATATGGGTGGGTGAATTTTAACCCCGTAGCAAAAAGCAGCAAGCGCTGATTATCAAAATGATCCTTGAACAACTTGTTATGCTTACCATCGCCGTACCGGGTATCACCAATCATATGATGATCGAGATGCTTCATATGCCGCCGTAGCTGATGTTTACGCCCCGTCTGCGGCTGCATCTCCACCAGCGAGTAGCGGCAGCTGGCGTATCGACCCAGCGGGATTGCAAGCTCCGCCCGCGCAATACAGCGATAATGAGTCAACGCATCCTGCGGCGGCCGGATGTCATCGGCATGGCGCTTCTCCTCTTTTTCGCGCTTATCACTCAAGGCATAGTCGATCACACCACTGTCAGCCGCATGCCCGCGCACGATCGCATGATAGGTCTTGTGCACCTGGCGCTCACGAAAAGCCAGCTGCATCTTGCCGGCAGCCTCCGAGTGCAACCCAAAGATCATCAGCCCAGAGGTTGGCTTATCCAGACGATGCACCGGATAGACATGCCGCCCCAGCTGATCACGCAGCAGCTGCAACGCAAAGCGCCGCTCGCGGCGGTCGATGGGACTGCGATGCACCAGCAGTCCCGTGGGTTTGTCGATCACCACATAGTGGTCATCCTGGTAATAAATATCGAGTTCGGACATAACACAAGGGTCATCATTGCAGGCGCAAAGGCACCCATGGTAGTGGGCAGGACGACCAAGTCAACCGACCAAGCGATCTCAGGTTAATAATAATTGCAGCTTTTAATTTCAGTTGTTATCCGGTAACACTGGAACCTCTGCCCCAAGCTTGCTATAACAACGCAACTATTCTCGATATCCGTGGTCTATCACTCGGAGCAGATAATTTACCCCCTTTTGTAGGAGTCTTATATGAACATGACAGATGCGACTGTTGCTCGGCCCAGTAGCTCGGTACTGGCGACCAACAAGGTTATCCGCAACACTTACATGCTGCTGTCGATGACCATGGTCTTTAGCGCCATTACTGCGGGGATCTCGATGTGGATCGAACCCTCCATGTTTGCCTATTTTGGCAGCGTGATTGGCAGCTTCGTACTCATCTTCGTGATCAACAAAATGCAGAACAGCGTCTGGGCCCTGCCTCTGACGTTTTTGTTCACCGGATTGATGGGCTTTGGCCTGGGACCACTGCTCAACCACTACCTGGCACTGCCGAACGGTGGCGACATTGTCATGACCGCGATGGGCATGACCGCGGCGACGTTCCTGGGCTTGAGTGCCTACGTGCTGACCAGCAACAAGGACTTCAGTTTCATGCGGGGATTCTTGGCCGCTGGCATGATCGTAGTCTTGGTCGCAATTGTCGGCAGTCTGGTACTGTCACTGTTCGGCGTGCACATCTCCGGACTACAACTGGCGATCTCCTCGGCGGTTGTACTGCTGATGGCAGGCATGATCCTCTACGATACCAGCAACATCGTTAACGGCACTTACACCAACTATGTCATGGCCACTGTTAGCCTGTATCTGAACATCTACAACCTACTGGTACACCTGCTGTATCTGGTCGGGGTACTGAGCGAGGACTAAGCCACTCGCTCACTGCTCAGCCCCGCGGATCACCGATCAGCGGGGCTTTTTAACAAGATAGCCCTTAACACCTTCACCGCCGGGCGAGGCTTAGAGTTTAATTCTAATTCAGGACGAAATAGGAGCCTAGTTTTGACAAACACAAACAGAGCGCAGGGCCGGTTGCCGCTCACCTCGCACTCGTCCTCACGAAAAAACACACAAACCTCAATTCAAACGCTCGTTTTAAGCTTTTTACCTATTTTTAACCGTACACCTATCGCCTAAGGTAAACCAACGTCTATCCTACCTACACAAAGTTCGCTGAAATGAGAACGATCTGCTAGCCAGGATACTCAACGATTTCATAGTTACGATTACGCAGTAAGGGAGCAACGCAATGCAGTCAGGGAAAGTAAAGTGGTTCAACAACGCCAAAGGGTACGGTTTCATCCTCTCTTCGGAGGGTGATGAGGACCTTTTCGCTCATTTCAGCGCAATCCAAATGGATGGCTACAAAACCTTAAAGGCTGGCCAGCCAGTGCTATTTGAAACAACACCCGGCCCCAAAGGCACCCATGCGATCAATATCCGCACAGAAGAGCTTGAGAGCAGCCCTGGAGTTGACACTGCGGCGCACTAAACATTCCCGTTCAAACCGCCAGCTCGCCCTGCCTTAGCGCAGGGCTTTTTTTGGCCCCACAACCATTAACCCAAGGGTGTCAACAAGCAAGGCCGGCACGTCCTCTGCGAGCCAGAAATGCCAAGGACCTGCCCGAGCACCTTCAGCAGCAACACAATCAAGAGGTGCCTATTCCTGAAATAAGGACGCAGCACCAACCAAATACTACGGTGCTAAGATTACTCTGGAATCCGCCCCTGGATCGACACTAAGCGCAAACGGTGATCATGTCAGTGTCGTACAGCCGGTAAAGGGTGATATTAAAAATTCAAAACGGCCGTCGACTTTTGGAGGCCTTATGACGAATGAAGCATCGGCTGGCAACAAAGACGGGGCTTGGTTTGCTCACCACCGAGAAGATCGGGGCAATAAACCAGCAGCGCTATAACGAAGAGGGGCAATAGGTAATTCTTGACCCTTGTTATGACTCGCCTATGAACGACGGGGTTGCTGCTAAACGAAGAATCTTGCTTAGTATTTTTACTATCGTGTAGATTTATAGGCCTGGACCACGACGGATGCCAACAAGACCACGGAGTCATCG
>SDWN01000015.1 GCA_004195305.1 Neptunomonas sp.
GGCCAAGCCGTAACCCGGGTAGAGCGCATCATACCCGGCCATCTCCCGGTCACGCGTTACCTTGGCCAGAATCGATGCCGCACTGATCGCGGCCACCCTGGCGTCGCCCTTGACGACCGCCTCAGCAGGACAAGGCAGTTCCGGGCAACGATTACCATCGATCAACACGTATTCCGGTGCGACCGCCAAGCCCGCCACCGCACGCTGCATCGCCAACATGGTTGCGTGAAGAATATTCAGCTGATCGATTTCGGTAACACTGGCACGCGCAACCGACCAACTCAGCGCCTTGGCTTTAATTTGTTCAAACAGCGCGGCACGGCGTTTTTCGGTCAACCGCTTCGAGTCCGCCAAGCCTTCAATCGGGTTGGCAGGATCCAGGATCACCGCGGCAGTGACCACATCACCAAACAACGGCCCGCGGCCAACCTCGTCAACGCCAGCCAGCAGATCACCCTGATAGGCTGTTAGCTCAAACTTATCCATGCGCCTGCCCTCGTCGACGCTGCAGCAGCTCTAAAACCGCCTTGGCGGACTCCGCACTGGCATCTCGCCGCAGCAGCTGATGCAGCGCGGTAAAATGGCTCACCTGCTGTTCGGGATGATCCAGCTGCTGCAGCAGTGAATCCGCCAGAGCCTGTGGTGTCGCCTGATCCTGTAACAACTCGGGGACCAGCATGCGATCTGCCAATAGATTGGGCAGGGATACATAGGCCACTTGGATCATGCGCGACAGAATAAAAAAACTCAGCGGCGACAGCCGATAGGACACCACCATCGGCGTTTTCAGCAACATACACTCCAACGCCGCGGTACCCGATGCCAGCAACACCGCATCAGCCGCCGTCATCAGTTCGCGCGACTGGCCCCTGACCAGCTGCACCGGCAGGTCATCCATGCCGTTCTCAAGCAACGCCTGCAATTGCTGATAGCGCTCCTCATTGACCGCAGGAATTACAAACTTCAGATCGGGCCGCTGCGCTAAACAGCGGCGTGCGGCAGCGATAAACAGCGGCGCCAGGCGCGATACCTCACCCTCACGACTGCCGGGTAGCAGGGCAATATACTGATCATCGGGGTTGAGCCCCAAGGACTGACGAGCCTGCTGCACATCGGCAACCAGCGGCAACTGATCCGCCAGGGTATGACCGACAAAACGCGCATCAACCCCCGCCTGGTCATAGAACGCGGCCTCAAACGGTAACAGGCATAACATCAGGTCGGTTGATTTGACGATCTTGTTGACCCGCTTGCGGCGCCAGGCCCAGATCGACGGGCTGACATAATGCACCGTCGGGATAGCGGCCTCACGTAGTGAACGCTCCAGCGGCAGGTTAAAATCGGGGGCGTCGATACCGATAAACAGATCCGGTGGATTTGCCTGCCAATGCTGACGCAACTGCTTGCGAATACCCAACAGCTCGCGCAAGCGTCCCAGCACTTCAACCAGCCCCATTACCGACAGCCGCTCCATCGGAAAACGGCTGACCAAGCCCTCGGCCTGCATCAACGGACCGCCAATACCTTCAAATTCTATCGCTTCAGAGGTGTGCTGTTTAAGCGCGCGCATCAACCCGGCACCGAGGATATCACCCGATGCCTCTCCGGCCAGGATTCCGATACGCATGCTCAATTAGCGAATAATGCCGCGGCTGGAGTCGCGAAGTGACTGGGTCAACAGGGCCACCTCGGGGAACTGCTGCTGCAATAATTCAAGCTCAACGAGCGCCTGGTCTAATTTCAGCCTTTTGCGATAGACCAATTTATAGGCCTGCTTGAGGGCGCGAATCGCCTCCGGGCTAAACCCACGACGCTTCAGCCCTTCGGCGTTGATACCATGAGGCGTAGCCGTATTACCCGCAGCCATCACATAAGCGGGCAGATCCTGCGCCAGCATCGAGGCGGCACCACACATCGAATGAGCACCGATATGGCAGAACTGATGCACCCCGGTTTGACCTCCGACTATCGCATAATCGCCGACCTGAACATGTCCCGCCAGGGCAACATTGTTGGCCAGGATGATGTTGTCACCCACCTGGCAGTCATGCGCCACATGGACATTGACCATCAGCAGGTTATTGCTGCCGATCCGGGTAATGCCTTGATCCTGGATCGTGCCCCGATGCAGGGTGCAACTCTCGCGGATGACATTATTGTCGCCGATAATCAGCTGGGTCGGCTCGTCACGATATTTCTTATCCTGACAGGCCTCACCGACGCTGGCGAACTGAAATATCTGGTTATCCTTACCGATCCGGGTTGGCCCTTTGATGACCACATGAGATGCGATCCGACAACCTGAACCGATCTCAACACCCGCTCCGATCAGCGTCCAGGGACCGATCTCAACATCGTCGGCAATCTGAGCACTTGGATCTATAATGGCTCGACTATCGATCAAAATCAGACCTTCCTATCAGCACACAAGATGGTAGCCGAGCTGACGAGCGCGCCGTCGACCGTTGCCTTGACGGCAAACTTCCAGATGCCGCGCTTCTCAGACAGGATAGAGGCTTCGAGCTGAAGCCGGTCTCCCGGCACGACCGGACGCTTGAAGCGTAGTTTATCAGAGCCTACAAAGTAATAGATCGAACCATCCTGGGGCGTCTTACCCATGGTCTTAAAGCCCAGGATACCCGCCGCCTGCGCCATCGCCTCAACAATCAATACCCCGGGCATAACCGGATGGTCCGGGAAATGACCATTAAAGAAAGGCTCATTCACCGTGACATTTTTATACGCGACAATGCTCTCTCCCTCGGTTAGCTCCGTGACCCGATCGACCAGTAAAAACGGGTAGCGATGGGGTAGATACTGTCGAATTTCATTGATATTCATCATCACGGTAAACCTTAGGTGTTGTTCTCATTAACTAGTTTTTCGAGCGCTTTTAAGCGCACTGCAAGCTCATCCAGATGCTGAAAGCGAATCACATTGCGTCGCCACTTCTTTAACGGCAGGATCCCTGTTCCGGATGCATAGGCCCCTTTCTCCTTCAGGCTGCCGGTGACGCTGGCCATGCCCCCGACAAAGACATCATCGGCAATCTCAATATGTCCTGCGATACCGGCGCAGCCGCCAACCGTGCAGCGGCGGCCGATTTTAGTACTGCCAGCCACGGCAGAGCAACCGGCGATGGCCGTATCCGCGCCAATTTCAACATTGTGCGCGATCATCACCTGGTCATCCAGCTTGACCCCGTTAGCGATCAGCGTGTCGCCAATCGCGCCGCGGTCGATGGTCGTGCCCGGGCCTATCTCAACATCATCCCCGGTCACAACCCGACCGATCTGATGGATCTTTACCCAGCTGCCATTCTGATTGGCAAATCCAAAGCCATCGGCACCGATCACCGCGCCACTGTGGATCAGGTTACGCTTGCCGATTTGAATATCATGATACAGGGTCACATTGGCTGCCAAACGGCTGCCTGCGCCGATCCGGCTATTCGCCCCAACCACCGCGTTAGGACCGATCTCAACGTCGGCCTCGATAACGACCCCCGCCTCAATCACCGCACCCACCGCAATTTTAGCGCTGGAATCGACCTGAGCACTCGGATCAACGTGCGCCCCGGTTGCCACGCCCACCGGCGTCGGTGGCCGTGTATCGAACCAGGCGGAGATCCGGGCGTACGCGAGATAGGGGTCGTCAACCACCAGCGCATCGACCGGACAATCCTCGCTCTGACGTTCATTAACCAATACCGCCGCCGCCTGCGTCGTCTTCAAATCCTTGAGATAACGAGGATTCGACAGAAAAGAGAGCTGCCCCGGTAGCGCCTTATCGAGCGCCTGCAAGCCGTCGATTTGTCGCAGTGGATCGCCCACAAGGCGCGCATCTAATGCGGTGGCAATTTGACCCAGACTATACACAGTCGCTCCCTCTACAGTTTGTTCAGCTCATCGACAACACGCTGAGTCAGATCCAGGTTGGGCTGGACATAAACAACGCCTTTTTTATTGACGATGAGATCAAGCTTATCGGCCTCAACGATCGCTTGCAGTATCACTTCTAGCTGCGGCCGTAACTGCTGTAAAAACGCCCGTTCACGGCCCTGCGTTTCCTGCTTAAGTCGATTTCCCAGGCGTTGAAACTGCTGATATTTCTGCTGTACCAGTGCGGTGAGCTTCTGCCGCTCATCATCACTCATAAAGCTGCCCTCATTTTCCAGCTTGGTCTTAAGGGCAGAGCCCTCTTCCGAGAGCTGGCGCAGCTCCGCTTCTTCAGCAGAAAACTCCTTCTGTAACTTTTCACGCAGGGTTTGTGCCTGTTTGGACGCAGCTAACGCTCCCTCCATATCCAACACGCCGATACGCCCCTCGGCCAGCACCAACGCGGGCAGCAGCAACAAACCGATTAAAGCAACTTTGATAGCGTTCATGGATCTCTCCTGTTTACTTGTAATTAAAAGGTACGTCCCAGCGAAAACTGGAAAGTTTCTGTTTGATCAGTCGGCTGTTCCTGCACCGGCATTGACAGCGAGAAAGACATCGGCCCGACAAAGGTCAACCAGGACAACCCGATTCCCACCGAAGCACTCAGTGAATCCAGCTCAATGGGTAGATCGCAGGCTGCGTTAGCGGTCAGACAGTTGGTATCAAAAACGCTTCCCGCATCCAAGAACAACAGCGTGCGCATGCTACTCTGCTCCTGTACAAACGGCACCGGAAAGATCAGCTCCGCCGAGCCCGCAATCAACACATTACCACCCAGAGGATCGAGTGGGGCACCCTCTTTCACGGAATCATGAGGCCCCAGAGTATTGTTCTTAAAACCGCGTACCGAACTGAAGCCGCCAGCATTAAAGTTTTTGAAGAAGGGCAGCTTCACTGTATCGCCAAAGCTGTCACCATAGCCCAACGAGGTTTTAAAACTCAACACCCAGCGTTCCGATTTGCTCAACGGCTGGTAGATCTGACCGCTGTAGCGCAGCTTATAATAGTCAAGATCACTGCCCGGGCCTGCTAACTCCAGCGACAGGCTCTGGGAATAGCCGTTGGTCGCCATGATGCCCTTGTTCAGGTGGTTCGATGACCAGCGACCGGTGATCGGAAGCTGGTCGAAACGCTCGCCTTCGGCGGCCACAAAGGCAGTGATATCCATAGGCACAGCTGCATTCAAACTCAGGTCAAGGCGTTCCGCACCGAGCGATAAACTCAGACGCTGGTAATCGTCGATGGGGTAACCAAAGCTGACATTGCCTCCGAAGGAGTCGAGGTTATAGTCGGACAGGTCATCCTCATCAAAGTCCTGCTTGCGGTAATAGAGGCTGAAGCCCCGGCTCACGCCATCGACCGTGTAGTAGGGGTCATCGTAGTTAAAACTAAGCTCTTGGGAGCTATCCGCCCGGGTTACCGTGAAGGAGACAAACTTGCCGGAACCGAGGAAGTTCTGTTGCGAAATACTGGCAGACAGGATCAGACCCGAACTCTGAGAGACACCGATACTGGCAGCCAGGTTTCCCGAAAGCTGCTCCACCACGCTGTATTCCAGATCGATCTGATCCTGAGTACCCGGTACGGATGAGGTCTCCAAGTTAACCTGGCTGAAGTAGCCCAGTCGCTCCAGTCGGCTCTTGGATCTTTCCATCAGCCGGGTCGATGCCCAGCCCGCTTCCATCTGCCGCATCTCCCGACGCAGAACCTCATCAGCAGTGGTGGTATTGCCGGAAAAGTTGATCCGCCGAATGTACATACGATTAGCCGGATCCACATAAAAACGGATCTTGACGGTGTTGCTGGCAGCATCTATTTCAGGGACAGGATTAACATTCGCCAATAAAAAACCCTCGTCACCCAGACGGCGAATCAACTGGTCCGACGAGCGCACCATCAATTTACGCGAGAACACCGCTCCGGGGACGATGACCACTTGTGCCCGTAACTCATCTTCCGGCACTTCAAGGCGTCCCGACAAACTGAACTCACCAAAACGATACAGCTCGCCTTCGGTGATATTGACCGTGATGTAGACATGCTTGCGGTCCGGCGTCAAAGAGACCTGTGTCGACTCTACCTTGAAGTTGATATAACCCAGATCCAGATAATGTGAGCGTAACCGCTCCAGGTCGCCGCTCAGTTTCTCGCGTGAATAACGCGTATCACTGCTGAAGACGTCCCAAAAACCCGGGGTTTTCAGGCTGAACAGATCCGCCAACGCCTCATCGCCAAACACCTTGTTGCCGACAATATTTATATGTTCAATGGTGGCAGATTTGCCCTCTTTGATGGTGATATTAAGCCCCAGACGGTTTTCAGGAAGCTCATCCAACTCGGTATTGATCTGGGCACCGTAACGCCCTTGAGCCGAATACATGCGTAACAATTCGAGACGTATTTTCTCCAGGGCTGCGCGCTGGAACACCTCGCCTTCGCTCAATCCTAACGTCTTCAAGCCTTCCATCAAGGCCTTGGTTTCAAGCTCTTTGTTACCCTCAAGGGTGATCTTACTGATCGCGGGGCGCTCTTTGAGCTTAACGATCAACAGGGTACCGTCGCGAGCCAACTCGATATCGTTAAAAAAACCGGTAGCAAAAAGCGCTTTCGACGCCTGTGCCAAACGAAACTCATCGACCGGATCGCCCTCTTTAAGCGGAAAGGCACGCAACACCCGACCGAGATCTATCCGCTGCAAGCCATCAAAGCGAATATCACCGATGATAAAACTGTCTGCGACAGCCCAGACGGGGAGACAAAGAATGAGACAGGCAGTGGCTAGTATACGTCGCATGCAGGACTACAACTTCCGAAGGATTAGTGTAAAAAAAGCTCGCAAATCAAAGCCGGGCAAGATCGTTATACAGGGCGACCAGCATCAGCGACAACAACAACGTCATGCCGATTTTCAGCCCGAAGAGCTGCGTTCGCTCAGACACAGGCCGACCCCGAATCGCTTCGATCAGGTAGTAAAGCAGATGCCCGCCATCCAGCACCGGAATCGGTAACAGATTGAGGATGCCCAAGCTGATACTCAAGTAGGCCAGAAAGTTAAGAAAGCTTTCCACACCGGATGCCGCAGAGTCGCCCGCCACTTTAGCAATGGTGATAGGGCCGCTCAAGTTTTTTACCGATATCAGCCCGTTAACCATCTTCCAGATCGACTCAAGGGTCAAGCTGATCATCTGCTGGCTTTTTGCCAGTGCTACCGGAATCGCCGCCAGCGGCGAATATTGCACCTCGCGGAGCATCGATTCCGGCCAAGAGACCGGCGTCACACCGGCACCAATATAGCCGTAAACCTCGCCCGACTCGGCCTGCATGCGCGCGGGGGTCAACTCCAGCATCAACCGCAGGCCATTGCGCTCCACCCGCAACTGCAACGGCTGCAACGGCTGCGCACGGATCATATCGACCAGCTCCATCCAAACAGCGATCTCTACGTCGTTGATTGACAACACCAGATCACCGACCTGCAGCCCGGCTGCCAGCGCCTGCCCATCGTCTGATAAACTGCCGATTCGAGGCGGCAACAGGGGTCGGTATGGGGTGATACCCAACGTATACAGAGGGCCACGCTGTTCATCAAACTGCCAGCGCTCAATGGCCACTGAAATTTCAGCAGCGCCGGTGCCATTAAGCTCGCGGGTGCGCAGTCGCAGTGCTCCGCTATCACCAATTCGCGAAGCTAATCGCAGCGAGACCTGCTCCCAGGTCCGGGTCGGATAACCATCAACCTCGATCAGTTCCCGGCCGACGATATTCGAGTACCCCGCAACCGGCGAGTCGGGGCGAATCTCGCCAACCACGGGCACCACGGTGCTGGTACCGACCATAAACATCAACCAGTAGGCAAACACAGCAAACACAAGATTAACCACCGGCCCGGCGGCAACGATAGCGATGCGCTGCCCTACCGACTTGTTGTTGAATGCCTGGTCACGCAATTCGGCGGGCACATCCCCTTCGCGCTCGTCCAGCATCTTGACGTAGCCGCCCAGCGGGATCGCAGCGATCACATATTCGGTACCCTGACGGTCGTACCAGCGATACAACCCCGTACCGAAACCAATGGAGAAGCGCAGCACCTTGACCCCGCAACGTCGCGCCACCCAAAAATGGCCATACTCATGAATGGTGACCAGAATACCGAGGGTAACGATTGCGGCCAGAACAGTTTGCAGAATATCCATAAGGAGGGTTAGCCCAGCGCCACATTAGCAAGCTCAAACAAAATCAAACCCAACGCAAAAATCGGCGCTGCTGCGGTCAGGCTATCGATCCGATCCATCACCCCACCGTGGCCCGGGAGCAGATGGCTGCTATCTTTAATGCCTCGATGCCGCTTGAGCATACTTTCCAGCAGGTCTCCTAAGACTGAGAACAGCGCGGTGATCAAACAGACCAGCACCAAACCGACCCGCTGGGCACCCTCAAGTTCGACCAGCCAGCTAAAAACCAGCGTGACCGCTAAACTGGCGGCCAGTCCGCCATAAAATCCAGCCCAGGTTTTACCCGGACTCACCCGTGCGGCTAATTTCTTATTACCCCAGGCTTTGCCCGCAAAGTATGCGCCTATATCAGCGCCCCAGACCAGTAGCAGCAACAGTAACAACCAGGCATTTCCAGAGGTCTGTGCCTTCAGCTCAACCAAACCGCTCCAGGCGGGAATGAGTACCAGCAGCCCCATTAGCGCGCGAGCCGGAGTCCCTTGCCACTGCGCCCCGCTATTCGGAAAGGTCGTTACCCAGCCCAGAGCCAAGCACCAGAAAAACAGTGCGGCGACCAGCAGTGGTAGCGCCGCAACGTCCAGGTATTTGATCACGATGATAAGCGCCAACACCGCTAGCGCATACGCGACGCGATGGCTTGACTGTTTAAGACCGGAGAGGTTGGCCCACTCCCAGGCAGCCAGCGTCATGACCGCCGCGATGAACAGTTTGAATTCGAATAGAGGTAATAGAAAGATCGCCGCCAACATCAACGGCGCCAGGATCAGCGCGGTAATCACGCGTTGCTTAAGCATTTTTTTCAGCCTCAAGCTGCTCACTGGTTTTTCCAAAACGACGCTGGCGCTGGCTGAAATCGTAAAAGGCAGTCTCCAGCGCAGCCCGGTCAAAGTCAGGCCAATAGTCTGGCGTAAAATAAAGCTCGGCGTAGGCAAACTGCCACAATAAAAAGTTACTGATGCGCTGCTCGCCACCGGTGC
>SDWN01000017.1 GCA_004195305.1 Neptunomonas sp.
GTGTTGTACTCCAGCGCACCGTGCGGACAAACCTTGACGCAGGCGGGATCGCCATCACAGTTGTCGCACTTGCTAACATGGCCCACGGCGGCGTTATAGGTGATGCCGCCGAAGGCGCAACCGACCGTGCACAGCAGGCAGTTAACGCACTTGTCGGCGTTCCAGTCGATGATGCCGGTGGCGGAGTCTTTGCTCAGTGCTGCAGCGGGGCAGCTGGAAACACATTTAGGGTCGCCACACTGGCGGCACATCGCCAGCTCGACGCTGCCTTGATCGTTATTTGCCAGGATCTGGATCCGCGAATGAACGCTGTCATCGGAACCGGCCTTGGCCTGGGAGCAGGCTTGCATGCAATCGCCGCAGCCGTCGCACTTGTCTTGATTGAATGTGATGCTGTTGTAACCAATAGCCACGTTGATCTCTCCTTCAACTGTCATTGACAGTGCTAGCGCCAGGTCTCGGACATTAGTCGGCGGCCGGTTTCAAGTGGCTGCGCCACGAACTCTGTTTTGACCGCGCTCAGATCGGTGCGGCGCAGGATCAGCTGCCACATGATGCCGGGGTCCAGGGGGGCGTTGATTGCGGATATGCCCTGCAGCCGATCGCCTTTGAAGATGATCTTCTGGAACACACCGCTATCCGCATCGACCCGCAGCTCAACCGTGCTCTGGTCGGCGGAGTCGGCCTCGGTATCGATCGCCAATTCGCTGGCACCGACCGAGATCGCCTGCTGACCGTAGAAGGTGTACGTATTGATCGGTACACCGCCACGGTAGGGCTTCAGGTAGGGGTCACCACACATCGCCATCCCGGCGATTCGGCCCTGTTCCACGGCATCGGGAAGGATGCCAGTGACGACTTTGGCTGCACTGTAGAAATCTTGCGCCTGCGCCACATCGCCAGCAGCCCAGATGTTGTTACGGCTGGTGGTCATGTGATCATCGACCAAAATCCCCTGGTCGGTGTCGATGCCACTGCCGCTGCAGTAATCGAAGACCGGGCGGACGCCGGTGCTGACCAGCAACAGGTCGGCATCCAGGGTCTCACCGTTGTCCAGTTCTACCCGGCAGCCGTTATTACCCTGCGGTTGGATCTGTACCGCTTTGCGTCCCATCTTCATTGTGACGCCGTGTTGGCTAAAGGCGGTCTCAATCATTGCCGCAGCCTGCGGATCGAAATAGCCGGGTAACACCTGGGTTTGCATCTCAACGATGGTGACCTCAAGGCCCGCCTCAGCCAGGTTTTCGGCTGCGTGCATGCCGACTAATCCGGCTCCCAGGACGATCGCGCGGCGAGCTTGGTCCGATGCCTGACGCAGGGCGATCGCATCGTCCAGGGTTCTGAGAACCTGGAACGGGGTGTTATCGAGGCCGGCAATAGCGGGAATGATCGGGCTGGCACCGGTTGCCAGCAGCAGCTTGTCGTAATGCCACTGCTCGCCGTTATCCAGCACCAGGGTGTTATTGTCCGGATCGATGCTGATCAGGCTGCGACCGGGGATGAATCTGACCTGTTGTTCATCGAAGTAATGCTGCTCTTTTAAGCTGACGTTATCCGCCCGGGAGCGGCCGGAGACCACGTAGGGCAGTACCGTGGGCGAGTAGGGCAGATGCGTGTCGCGGGTGATCAGCGTCAGGCTGGCATCAGGATCCTGGATCCGGATCGCCGCGAGCGCTTCCAGTGCCGCGTGGGAGCTGCCGATAATCAAGTAGTTACTCTGGTGCATGGTCTTTCCTTGAATTAGTCGTTGCGGTTGATCCAGATGGGTTCGTTATACGTACGGCCCTGCAGCAGCTGCGCGGTGTCCTCGATCACCTGAGTGAAATGCTCGACGGTGATATCGGAACCCGCCAGTCCACCGATAAAGCTGGCCGAAGGGATAAAGCGCTGCAGTTGTTGCGCGGCGGCCAGCGTTTCCTGGTAGAGCGGGCCGCAGTTCCAGCCGAAATTGACCGAACGATCCACCACCCCGAACGCCTTGACCTTGCCCAGGGCGCGATTGATCGCCTCGACTGGGAACGGCCGGAAGGTTTTGATCTTGATGACCCCCACCGCTTCGCCGCGATCGCGGGCGGCATCCACCGCATCCTTGGCAGCGCCAGTCATACTGCCGATAGTCACCAGCGCATAGTCGGCACCCTCAAGCCGGTACTCCTCAACCAGCGGCGAATGATAGCGTCCGATCCGATCGCCCCAGTCTTTATGGGTCTCTTCAATGACCCTGAGCGCGTTCTGCATCCCGTCGCACTGGCTCTTGCGGTAGCTGGCGAACAACGAAGGTCCCGCTCCACCCGCGCCGCCCGTCAAGGGGTCGATCGCCATGGGGCGCTCGGGATCCAGCGCAGCGTGCCAATTGATATTCTTCTCTCCCATAAAGGCATCGACCAGCGGGGCTGCGGGCAAGCTGATACCCGTAACACCGTAAGAGAGGTAGTTGCCATCGCTATTGACGTTAACCGGTAGCATAACATCCGGATGTTCGGCGATACGAAAGGCCATCACCGTGGTATCCAGTACTTCCTGGACGGTCTCGCAATACATCTGGATCCAGCCCGCTTCTTTGACCAGCATAGCGTCCTGATGTCCGCCCCAGACACACTGTGGGGTGAGCATATCGCGGGTCACCAAGCTGGCGACCATCGGTAAGCGCAGCCCGGGGGTTCTAATGTAAGGCTCGAACATAAACGCCAGGCCAGGGCCGCAGGTAGCGGTATAGGTGCGTGCGCCAGCGAGCGCGGCACCTTGCAGCGCGGACATCACACTGTGTTCACCCTCGACGTTCATCAGTTCGGCATCGATGATCCCTTCGGCCACGAATTGGGCCAGATACTCGACCAGTGACGACTGCGGGGTGATCGGATAGATCGCCAGTACGTCAGGCCGGGCTAGGGCGACTCCCCAAGCCGAGGCTTCGTTGCCATCACAGACCAGGGTGGTGGGTTGATAGGAGGGTTCCGGGGTCGTTTCTATCGCGGTATCGATAGCCGCATCTAACTCAGTCGTTGGCATGATTTATCTCCCGACCTCTTCGATCATACTGATGGCTCGATGGGGGCACTCTTGGGCGCAGATGCCGCAGCCCTTGCAGGTGTCCAGGTTGATATCAAACCAGGTGGGTTTTTCGACAATGCACTGCACCGGACAGTAGATCCAGCAGGTCGCGCATTTGACGCATTTTTCCCGATCGACCACGGGGCGCTCGGCACGCCAGTCGCCGGGCAGCATGGTGGTACAGTCACGGGCGACCGGGCAGAGATTGTCCGGGACCTGTTCGGGGTACTCTACTTTGTAGGGGATCAGGTTAGGCGACCCCGCCTTAAAGGATGTCGTCATCAGCTGGCCTCCCGGTTACGTTGTTGCTGGAGCGGATAGACGGTGGTTTCCGCGTAGCCGCGTTCAATCGCGATCATGTTCTGGTGCAACCCGGCATCGCGAAAGTTGGACGATTCCAGCCCCTTCTTCAGCGATTGCAGAGAAACGACACCGGTGGTCTTGGCAAACGCACCCAGCATAATGGTGTTGGTGATCGGTCGGCGGAACACCTCCATGGCGATACTGATTGCGTCACAGAGGCCCAGGGTGCAGAGGTCGTCGGGGAATGTAAGGCTCTCTATCGCGTCTTTGGTGGAATGGACCCAGATGCCACCCGGCTGGATCCCTTCAAAGACATTCACTGCCCGGATCACCGAAGAGTCGATGCTAAGCACCGAGTTGGGGGTGTAGATGTTATTGATCCGGCGGATCTCTTTATCGTCGAAGCGCATGAACGCCGCTACCGGTGCGCCACGGCGCTCAAAACCGAAGGCGGGAATGGCGGTGACAAATTTACCCTCTTCCACCAGTGCCTTGGCTAGGATTTTGGAAGCCAGAACTGCCCCCTGTCCGCCGCGGCCGTGAATCCGAAGTTCATGCATAGCCTGCTTACCCTTGGTAGTTGCTCTATTTAATGTGGCTGCCGGGAGAGTGGTTTACTTAGGCAGTGCCGCTACCTTGGCTGATTTGGATTTCAGGCGCGAAGCTGTCTGCTCCAGATCAACAATAAATCGGCTGTGTTTGCCCATAGCCACTTTTTCCAATGGATCGGTGACGACAACATCGAAACTCACGGCGCGACCTTTGACTTCGCTGACGCTGACCTGAATATCGACCCACATCCCTTCCAGAGTTGCCCCGATATGGTCCAGTTCGATCCGGGTACCGACAGAATCCTGACCTTGATCTGAATATTCAAGAAGTAACCCTCTGCAAGCCATTTCAATGTCATAGAGTACGTTTGGGGTGGAGTAGACGCGGCAGTCATCGCCCATGAATTCAATGGTGCGACCGTGGTCGATATTAACCCGGGTGGTAGTCGTTGCGCCGGTGCTAAGGCTGTCTTTCACGGATGTTCCCTCGTTATTGTTGTTGGACACAGGGGCTGGTTAGGCCTATAAAGCAAAGTGTCGTGCAATATAGTGCAGATAACAATAGCGCCCCTGTCTGTGTGTGTTTTATAGTGCATCACTTGTTCAAGGAGTTGCAATGGCAATGGAATGTTGCTATTCCACTAGATGGAATTCAAGCGCAGCGGCAATTAAAAAGGCTAATAATTAAAGGCGGTTAATAATGGATACGGTGATAAGAGCTTTAGCCCGCGGTCTGCAGGTAATCGAATATCTGCAGACCCAGCCACCGGTCTCGCTGGCAGACCTGCACAAAGGCACCGGCCTGCCTAAAGTGACCTTGTTGCGGATCCTGCATACGCTCCAGGATGAGGGCTGGGTCTATCGCGGTATTGGCGATGATCGCTATCGTCTGTCTTACAATTTGCATCACTTGGGTGACAACCTGATGGCCAAGGACGCTCTGGCTGAGGCGGCGGGGCCAATACTGGATGCGCTTCAGGCCGATGTTCTCTGGCCCTCGGATGTGGCTGTACGAAAAGGCTTGGTGATGGAGATCGTGGAGACGACTCGCAAGAAGCAGGCGGTGGTGGTCAACCGGGAGTCGATTGGGGTGGAGTTAGAGATTCTCCGTTCTGCGGTCGGGCATGCTTACTTCGCCTACTGCTCGGATACCGAGCAGGAGGAGATACTTGAACGGTTGGCGTTGCATCCCGGTGAGCAGGGGCTGCTGGCAAAGGATAAAGGCTGGATCGCGGCCTTGCTCCAGGGGGTTCGTCAGCGTGGTTTCGGGCAACGCGATGCGCACTCCTTGCCCACGCCGGCTGGAGCCCTCTGTGGTATTGCGGTGCCGGTGTTTGTCGATCTGAAGGTCAAGGCCTGTATCAATATCGTTTGGCCGGAAGGTGCGGTCGCGGCGGACCAAGTAGAAAATAGCTTCTACCCACGTCTTCGAGCGGCCGCTGATCAGCTCTCTGAGGTGTTGCAAGAGCGCTATTTTTCGGTTGCATAAGTCAGCGTAGCGTCGCTGCGAAATTAGCCACAAAGCTCGGAAGGGTGACCTATGGAAAAAAGTATACGAGTACTGGCGCGGGGGCTGCAGGTGATCAAGGCGATCCGTAATCAATCGCCGGCATCACTGCTGCAACTGCATCAGGCTACTGGGTTGGCGAAGAGTACCCTGCTGCGTGTGCTGAATACGTTGCTGCAGCAGGGCTGGGTTTATCGGGGCTTAAGTGATGGCAGCTACAGGCTCTGTTTCAGACTGCATCACCTGGGCGACAACCTGTTGGCTGCGGATGCGCTGGCAGAGGCTGCGGGGCCGATTCTGGATACTCTCCAAGCAGATCTGTTGCGGCCCTCTTATGTGGCTGTGCGCAGAGGGCTGGCGATGGAGGTGATCGAGCGGACGCGCAAGAACCGGGTCGTCGAGGCGCATCCCGAGGTCGTTGGGGTGCAGGCGGAGATCTTAAGGTCCGCCATTGGTCATGCTTATCTGGCGTTTTGCTCTGAAACCGAGCGCGAGGAGATTATAGAGCGAATCATCGCGGGCGGTGGGGAGTCCGCACGGATGGCGTCCGATAAGGTCTGGTTGGACCAGGAGTTACACCAGGTGAAACGCCAGGGTTATAGTCAGCGCGTGGCTCGGCAATGGCCTGCGCCGGCTCAGGATCTTTGTGCGATAGCCGTGCCGGTGTTTATCCAGGGCCGGGTCAAGGCCTGTATTAACATCGTCTGGACGGAGGGCAGTGTCGAGCCTGCGGCCATAGAGCGCAGTCTGTATCCCCGCTTAAGAGAGGCGGCCGATAGCTTGTCTAGCGTGTTGGAGGATGCTGACGCGGTGATTTAATCGCGCTATATCCCACCTGGCTTATCTTCCTGCTTCCGCTTGCCTCATTCGCCTCTGCTCGCCTTGCTGTCTGGGTTCGTCGCTGCCAGCAGGCTAAAGAAGGTCGGCTGTCTTTTAAAAAACTTACTCAATTCGTTCCACAACGTGGAATAAGCAGTCTAGGCTATCTTCACTTATTCAGAATGATAATGCACTATAAGTCACGCTTGATGCTCTTGTTACGACGCGGTGCGTTGTATTTTGGTGCTTAAAGCGGGTGTCTGAATTATATTTCCTGTTTCGAGAGTTGTCGTACAAAAACAAATAATTACTCAAGTAAGGATATGATCATGAAAAAACGCAATACAGGTCTGATCGGTGTGGCTGCGGTAACCCTGGGTTTGATGGCTGTCGGCTCTCAGGCGTTGGCGAGTAGCTCTACGATTAAAGTCGGTACTTTTTTGTCTGTGACAGGTCCCGCCTCCTTTCTTGGCGATCCGGAGCTGAAAACGCTGCAGCTGTATATCGAAACCGTTAATGCCAAAGGTGGTATCGATGGTAAACAGGTTGAGTTGGTGCATTACGACACCGGTGGCAACGCCAAAAAAGCGCTTAGCTTTGCCAAGCGGCTGATCAAACGGGATAAGGTGGATGTTATCGTCGGTGGATCGACATCCGGCAGTACTTTGGCTGTGATGCCAGAGATAAATAAAGCAGGCATTCCGTTTATCTCCCTGGCTGGGTCGGTCAAGATCATTGATCCCGGCAATAAGTGGACTTTCAAGACCCCGCATACCGATCGCATGGCCGCTGCAAAAATCTATACCGATATGAAAAAGCGCGGTATCACCAAGGTCGCCCTGATCAGCGGTGATGGTGGTTTCGGCAAGTCCGGCCGGGCCCAGAGTCTGGCGCTGGCGGCAGAGTACGGCATCAGCATCGTTGCCGATGAATCTTACGGCAGAAAAGATAGCGATATGACCGCTCAGGTCACCAATATTCGCGCCTCTGATGCCGAGGCGATTTTGAACTTCGGTTTCGGTTCCGGTCCCGCCATCGTGACCAAAAATATTCGTCAGCTGGGCATTGAACTGCCGTTGTACCAATCCCACGGGGTCGCCTCTAAGAAATACATCGAACTTGCCGGTGCTTCCGCAGAAGGTGTACGTCTGCCAGCCTCCGCGTTGCTAGTCGCCGATAAGCTTGCCGATAGCGATCAACAGAAGTCTGTGTTGATGGCTTACGGAACGGCTTATGAAGCCAAATATGGTCCGGTATCGACGTTTGGTGGGCATGCCTACGATGGCTTGATGATCGCGCTGGAAGCGATCGATCGTGCTAATTCGACCGATAAAAAAGCGGTTAGGGATCAGATCGAAGCGACCAAGAGCTTTGTCGGTACCGGCGGCATTTTCAACATGAGCAAGACTGATCACATGGGTCTTAGCCTGGATGCGTTCCGGATGCTTGAGATTCGCAACGGAGACTGGACCCTGGTCGACTAAGGCCTGGATTCTTCTCTTCAGCATAACTCAGCAGCAGTCCGGGTTGGTTTCCCAACAGCGGGGCTGACTGCTGAGCGAGGGACAGCATATGTTAGATCAGATCATCCAATTTCTTGCGACCGGCCTCTCCGTCGGTTCCACCTATGCCCTGGTGGGGCTGGGTTTCGCGATCATCTATAACGCCTCGGGGGTGGTTAACTTTGCCCAGGGTGAGTTTGTCATGCTGGGCGGATTGATTATGGTCTTTTTACACGTTGCCGTGGGGCTTCCGCTTATTTTGGCCTTTCCGGCCACAGTTGCCCTGGTCACTCTGGTGGGGGTATTGCTGGATAGATTGGCCATCAACCCGATCCGCCGGCCCACGGTATTAAGCCTGATTATTGCAACCATTGCCGCGTCTATCTTGATCAAGGGAACCGCCATGTTTATCTGGGGCAAAGATCCTTTTGATCTCCCGGCATTTTCAGGGCGCGACCCCATTATTGTTTTGGGAGCCGTCATTCAACCCCAGTATTTCTGGGTCATCGGCTTTCTGGTCTTGATCGTCATCGTATTGACCTTCTTTTTTGAAAGAACCATCATTGGAAAGGCCATGAGCGCCTGCGCGGACAATCCGGATGCCGCCAGTTTGGTAGGGATTGATGTCAAGCGGATGGTTCTGCTCTCATTTGCCCTATCCGCCGCCATTGGCGCGGTGGCAGGGATTACCATGACCCCCATATCCCTTATGGAATATGATCGGGGGGCCATGCTGGCCATAAAGGGATTTGGTGCCGCTGTTCTGGGGGGGTTGGGCAGTTTTCCCGGGGCTGTTATCGGCGGATTGATTTTGGGCGTCATCGAATCTCTGGGCGCTGGACTTATCTCTTCGGGTTACAAGGACGCTTTCGCATTGATCGTACTTTTGTTCGTTCTGTTTTTTAAACCCAGCGGAATTTTCGGAAATATAGAGATTAGCAAGATCAAAAGGTTTTAGGCATGCTTCGAATCGGAAAACTTCCCATCGCCCTTTTTGCCGGCTTCATCATCATCTTTCCTTGGGTTGCCGGTAAAGTTCCCGCCATAGGGAATTATACCGACATTATGGTCTTCGTGGGTATTTACTGCCTGATCACCATCGGTCTGGGGCTTTTAATGGGCTATGCCGGCCAGATTTCCGTTGGACAAGCCGCTTTTTACGGTATCGGCGCCTATGTTTCCGCCATTCTGACCACCCGCTACGGCCTTAATCCGTGGTTCTGCATGTTCATCGCCGTATTGGTCACCGGCACGATTGCGTTTCTGGTGGGAGCGCCGTCACTCAAACTCAAAGGGCATTATCTTGCCATGGCAACCCTTGCCTTCGGGATCATCGTTTTTATCATTTTCAATGAAGAAATCCAGTGGACCGGGGGGCCGGACGGCATGGCCGACATACCGGGTTTAAGCATATTC
>SDWN01000758.1 GCA_004195305.1 Neptunomonas sp.
TTTTCTGCCCCTGTTTTTGCAGATCGAGGGCATCGCCAGACGGGGCAAGAGGATCGTTTTAGTATCCGCTACTCGGATCAGAATTACGCTATTCGCTGGGGCTACAATGATCCCGGTTTGGTGCGTCGTCAGCGCCTGCGAGACTATGGCTGGGATAGGTATCCGCGCCATCGTCCTTCAATCAGGGAGTTACGTCGGCATCGTTATTATTCAGGTCGGGGCTTGCACCCGCGCCGCTACCAATCACCCTTTAGAGGGAGGCAGTGGCCGCACGCGCGGGCTCATCAGCAGCCACGTTTTCCGCACTCCAAGGGCTCTGATCGGCGTCGTTCAAACGGCCGGAACTGGTAAGGACTTAGCGTCCTTAGTCTTAAAGCGAGCAGCGCCGCGTGCAGTCTTGGCTGTTCGCGGTTGCTGATTCGTCCTGGGTATGGGCGCTCCGGCTTGCCGTCAGCATCTCTGGATACCGCGTCCTGATCGGTTGGCCAGGGGTGCGGGTTGGTCATCAAGAACCACGGGCTAAAGAGATCGCCCACAAATTGTCATTAGCAGCCATCAACAAAATCCAGCTGGCGCCAGGCTTCATAGCTCACCACGGCCACCGCGTTAGAGAGGTTCATGCTGCGTGCCTGTGCCTGCATCGGGATTCGAATCCGCTGCGATTCCGGAATGGCATTCCGCACCGCATCGGGCAGGCCGCTGGTTTCTGAACCGAACAGCAGTACGTCCTGGTCCTGATAGCGCGGTTCGGTATGGGGCCTTGAGCCTTTGGTGGTCAGGGCAAAGATGCGACGTTCGCCCATGGCGGCCAAAAATGCCGGGTAATCGGGGTGGGTCGTCACCCGGGCCAGATCCCGGTAGTCCAGTGATGCTCGTCGCAGAGAGCGAGTGGCAGGGATAAATGGCCGCCATCGATGGCGGCCATTAGCGCAGAGTTAGTGCGTTTCTGCTGGCGCTTCGGCCTGGGCCTGCTTCTGCATCTGCTCAGCAAAGAGTGCTTCAAAGTTTACCGGCGCCAGCATCAGCGCGGGGAAGCTGCCTTTGTTGGCCAGGCTGTCGACCGCTTCGCGGGCGTAAGGGAACAGGATAGTGGGGCAAAATGCGCCCAGAGTGTGTTGCAGCTGAGCCTGTTCCAGGCCGTTGATAGTAAACAGACCGGCCTGTTGAACCTCGATCAGGAACGCGTTTTCGCCGTCGTTCTTAGCGGTCACGGTTACGGTCAATACCACTTCATAGAGGTTCTCTTTAACGGCACGAGTACGGGTGTTGAGCTCCAGGTTGACCTCAGGCTGCCACTGCTTGGTAAAGGCTTCGGGCGCACCAGGCGCCTCCAGAGAAGCATCTTTGAGGTAGACCCGCTGAACGGAGAATTGTGCCTGTGGGGCTTCTTGCTGTGCCTGGCCCGTCGCTTGGGTGTTGCTGTTTTCTTCAGACATGCGAGTTCCTTGTTGTTAGGTCAAAGTCTGTAAATCCGGACTAAGAGGCTGTCTGTTCTCGGTCAGCCTCCTAGTTGCGAAGTAGTGGGTCGAGACGCCCCTGGCGTTCCAGCGTCATCAGCTCGTCGCAACCGCCGACATGGATATCATCAATGAAAATTTGGGGTACGCTGCTGCGACCGTCGCTACGCGCCATCATCTCCCGTCTTAACAGCGGCTGGATATCAACGCGGATCTCTTCGTAGGCGACCCCTTTGGTATCCAGTAGCGCTTTGGCGCGGACACAGAAAGGGCAATAAGCGGCGCTGTAGATGATGATTGCCATGACTAACTCTTATGTAGAGGAAGGTTCTGAGTCTTCCACTCGGTGATGCCGCCTGATAACCGAGAAACGGTCTCAAACTTAGCGTCATGCAGTTTCTTCACCGCGCCTGAGGCCGTTTGACCCAGGTTGCAAACAATAATGATGGGGCGGTTGCGGTATTTTTCAAGTTCGCCGATGCGACGGTCCATATCCGCGTAAGGGATGTTTATGGAGTCGGTGATATGGCCGGTCTTGAAATCTTTCTTGAGTCGGATGTCGACGATCGCGGCGTTCTCTTTGTTGATCATCTGCACGGCGGCGTGGGTTGAGAGTGAGGTGCCACCTTTTTTAGATTCGGTAAACAGTAGTAGCGCCAGGGTCGCGAGCAGTGCAGCGAACAGTTCCCAATGGTTGGTAGCGAATTCGATCAATTGATCCATTTCAGGTTTTCCAAAAGTCGTTGAGCGGTGATGGTCCCGTCAGGGCGCAAAAAAAAGAAGCGCAAGTATACCTGTTAGCATTGCACTAGACCATGCTGCGGGGATAAATCCGGGGATAGAAATGCCCTGTCGTATATCAGTAATGACCGGCATTAATAAGCTATAGATGCATTCAAATTGAGATTAGACAGATCAACATCTGTCTCTTAT
>SDWN01000328.1 GCA_004195305.1 Neptunomonas sp.
TCAGAATAAAACCGACTCACAGGGATAATGTGGGAAGTGTCTTAAATACAGAAGCAATTTCAGCCAGACCTACAGGGATAATGAAAGAATAGATCGGCTACATCGTGGCTGAGCTTTGTGGGTAATCAGGAAGGTTGATGATGGAACTCACTATTACCAGGCGGCTAACTGTCGTCCGTTCTTGCACGACTTCCAGCAGACGGCAACGGCTCGGGGAGAATCCCTGACGGACGCGCGAGCCCGAAGCGCTGGCAGTCAGCCCCCGCCCTGTTCAGCGGCAACTTTGGACAACACCGGCTATCCCTATCCAGCGGGGCTCATTGCGATGCATTTTACTAATACCCTCGGAGCCCTTATCCTGCGCTAACTTCCCGCGTCCTAATAGGCCATCACAGGCCAACTACTGTCGGAGACAGACAATGGAAACCACCGCCCCCCTCAACACCTCCACCGGTGGCGATATCCCCCTCTATGGTGCGATCAGTACCTTTATGCAGTTTCCAGCCCTACTAGATCTGGCCAGCAGCGAGGCTGAAGTAGTGGTCAGCGGCATCCCGTTTGATATGGCCACCTCCGGCCGTCCGGGAGCACGCTTCGGCCCCCAGGGGATCCGTAGAGCCTCCGCCAACCTGGCCTGGGAAGGGCGCCGCTGGCCCTGGGAGTTCGCCCTCGACGAGCGTCTTCACGTTGCCGATATCGGCGATGTATTGTTCAAGCACGGTGAACCCCAGACCCTGGTTGACAATCTCGAAGCACACGCCACTAAAATCCTTAACACGGGCAAAAGCCTGTTGTCGTTCGGCGGCGATCATTTTGTCACCCTGCCCCTGCTACGGGCGCACGCGGCAAAATTTGGCCCGGTGGCGCTGATCCATTTCGATGCGCATACCGATACCTACTCTGACGGCAACCGTTACGACCACGGCACCGTCTTCTATCATGCGGTCAATGAGGGGCTGATCGATACCGAACACTCGATCCAGATCGGCATCCGCACGACTTATAGCAGGGACAACCACCCATTCGAAGTACTCGATGCCGCCTGGGTCAACGACCACAGCCCGGCCGAGGTGCTTGACCGAGTCAAGGCCCGTATCGGCGACAAGCAGACCTACCTTAGTTTCGATATTGACGGACTGGACCCCGCCTTTGCCCCCGGCACCGGCACTCCGGTGGTCGCCGGTATCGGCATCGACTGCGCCTTGAAGGTGATCCGTGGATTGGTAGGGATAAACCTGATTGGTATGGATGTGGTAGAAGTGGCGCCGGCTTACGATCATGCCGAGATCACCTCACTGGCGGCGGCAACACTGGCACTGGAATACCTGTATGTATTGGCTGCAAACAAGGGCTAAGCGCAGGCTTATGCCGTCATCCGCCGCGGATAGGGGAAACCAAGGCCTCCAGCGGCTCTGGAGGCCACATTAAAGGGCCGGGTCGGGATTACTGCTTCGCAGCCTTAGCGACCTTAGCAGCCCGCTTTTTAGACAAACTATCCGGCTTCTTTCGTAGCTCATCCGTCATCGCCTTTTCCGCCTTAGCCCTTGCTTCGACCGTTAGATCACCCCGGCTTCTGAACGTATTAAGGACTTCTCGACTACGGTACGCCTCTATCGTCTCAGCACGGGTCTTGAACTCTTTTTGACGCCGTTCAGCTTTCCCTTTTCTGCCAGCGTGCGCTTTCACGGGGGCCTCCTGCTTGACCCTGTTACGTGCTGCCGCCCCTGCTCTTACACTCTCATTTTTTTGTGTTTGTTTTAGATATTCGCGGATGGGGTCAGGAGGACGGCGTTTAGTTGATTCGCTTACCGCCGTTGTTGGGGTTCGCTTGATCAGTTCAAACTCGACACCTACAGGTGGCCGCTGGCCATAGCTGGCAGTGCCGTTGTCATCAATCCAGCGATAGATATCGGCTGTTGCGAGTGTGGGGAGTAATGAGGCCAGCAGCGCCAGGATAAAATAACGCATCGCGATTCTCCTTTTTCTGTAGCTATTAACACGGGTTAATCAGTCTGTGCAAAATGTACCTCTCTCGGCCAAACGGCTAATGTGGAATTAATAGGCCTGACAGAGTCCACGAATAGACCTCGTTACTCTTTGGACCGCAACTGTCACCCCCTGTTCTCCCGGTGTGCAGGCGGACGCATTAACAGCCAGACCACAGGCTTGTTTGTTACACCGTTTTCACACCCTGCGCCGCGATAGCGGCTAGGTTAGCCATGACTGCCGGGGGGCGTACATATTTCGTCCAATTTCATTCAGCCCTTACCACCTAGGGGGTAGGTGTTGATAAACAACGCTAACGCACAGAGTTATCCACAGATATTGTGCGCAAATAATCACCGCAATCAGATCACCGCGTCTGCCAGCCTGATCAGGCGTCGATGCTTAGCCTGCAGCCGATCTGCCCCTACTTTTGCCATTAGCCTTGCCTGCGCTACTCATTTCCTACGCGCATCTGGCAAGTGACCGCCCTGCATAAAAAGCCAGCAGAATTCCTTCAGGCGGAACATAAGCGATACAAGATTGTTGCTAACCTCTACGGTTTGCGTATCATATAATATATCCATACCCCAAACAGGCCTATTTCGATATTGAGCCGCGAACAACAATAAGGAGGCGGATGTGCGCATATCAACCGACGCGATAATGAGTAAACCCTCAGCGCCCCAGTGCCTGGTTGCAGACGTCCTGTCAGATAACATCCAGGCCGTGAAGCAATATCCGATCAGCCGCTGGCAGGCTGGCAGCGCGCAACAGACCACAGATTGGGTCGCCGAAGAGGTCCCGGTGGCGCTGGAATACAACGGCCTGGCACATGCGGTGATGATGTGCAGCCCAGCGGATCTGGAAGACTTCGCCCGGGGCTTTTCACTCAGCGAAGGTATCGTCGAAACAGCCGATGAGGTCTACGACATTCAGATCGACGAGCTGTCCGAAGGGATCCAGCTCGCCATCACCATCCCCCAAGCACGCTTCTGGGCATTGAAGTCGCACCGCCGTTCGCTGGCAGGCCGCACCGGATGTGGCCTCTGCGGTAAAGAGAGCCTGGCGCAACTGGCTCACAATCTCACCCCCTTAACTGGCGGCCCGACGATCGCGGTAAGCGCGGTACAGCATGCACTAAGCCAGCTCAACGCTCAGCAACCTCTGTTTACTCAAACTGGCGCCACTCACGCGGCAGCCTGGTGTGCTGCAGACGGCAACATGCTGGCGTTGCGCGAAGATGTCGGCCGCCACAACGCACTCGACAAGCTACTCGGCCACGCCGTTAACCGGGATTTGGATCTGACTAACGGCATGCTGCTTATGACCAGCCGCGCCAGCTACGAGATCGTCCAAAAAGCCGCCGCCTGTGGCATCACGCTCATCGCCGCCGTCTCTGCCCCTACCGGCCTGGCGGTGCGTCTGGCGGAAGAACTGGGCGTCACCCTGATCGGCTTTGCCCGCAACAACCGTCTCTCCGTATACGCCCATTCCGAGCGGATCTCTTAATGGCTGCCCCACGTATGGCAGCACCTTCTATCGAAGCCCCAAGGGAAGCACCGATGAATAGCTCTGACTCCAGCACCAAAACAGTCCCGACTTACTGCTACAACTGCGTTGCCGGCCCCGATCCAATGAGAGTTGAGGTTGTCGATGGGGTCGCCACCCAGGTAATGCCCAACTTCGACACCTGTGATTCCCATCCGGGCAAGGGTCGTCCCTGCGTCAAGGCTTACGGTCTGGTACAAAAAACCTATAACCCGCACCGCATCCTGAAGCCGATGAAACGCACCAACCCTAAAAAAGGGATGAAAGAAGATCCCGGCTTCGTGCCGATCTCCTGGGATGAAGCGCTGACCCTGCTCAGCAACAAGATGCTTGAGATTAAAGCCAAGGGATTAGTGGACAGCGCCGGGCTACCCCGGACCGCAGCGACCTTCGGCCACGGCGGCACGCCGATGTATTACATGGGCACTTTTCCGGCATTTCTGGCGTCCTGGGGACCGATCGATTTCAGCTTCGGCTCGGGCCAGGGGGTTAAATGCGTCCACTCTGAACACCTCTATGGCGAATTCTGGCACCGTGCCTTTACGGTAGCAGCAGATACCCCCAACTGCCGCTTCGTGCTCTCTCTGGGCAGCAATGTCGATGCCTCCGGTGGTCCCTGCGCCATCGCCCGCCACGCCGATGCCCGGGTGCGCGGCTACAAGCGGGTGCAGGTCGAGCCGCATCAGTCGATCACCGGCGCCACCGCCGCCGAATGGGTGCCGATCCGTCCCAAGACCGACGCCGCCTTTATGTTCGCGCTGATCCACAGCATGCTGCACGAGCAGGAGCGCTCGCGGCTCGACCTGGCGTTCCTGCGTGATCGTACCGCATCGCCCTATCTGGTCGGCCCCGATGGCCTCTATCTGCGCGATCTTGAGACCGCCAAGCCACTGGTCTGGGACAGCAACAGCCAGCAGGCCGTGGCTCATGATACCGCGGGTGTCGTCCCAGCATTAGAAGGCACCTTCCGCGTCGCACACGCGCTCAGTGTCGATGCCGATGACGAGCGTCATCTGCTGAACGATGTCGACGCCAGCACCGGTTTCACCAAGCTGGTCGAGCATGTCGCCCAATACAGCCCTGAATGGGCAGCAACGGTATGCGATGTTCCGGCCGACACCATCCGCCGGATCGCGGCCGAGTACCTGGATAACGCCTGCGTCGGCGAGACCATTGAAATTGACGGCATCACTCTGCCGTATCGCCCCGTTGCCGTAACTCTCGGCAAGTCGGTCAACAACGGCTGGGGCGCCTACGAATGCTGCTGGGCACGGACCCTGATGGCGGTTCTGGTGGGCGCGCTGGAAGTGCCCGGTGGCACCCTAGGTACAACGGTACGCCTAAACCGCCCCCATGAAGACCGGCTGCGCAGCGTCAAGCCTGGCGTCGATGGCTTTATGGAGCAAAAACTCAATCCAACCGACAAAGAAAGCTGGGTCGCTCAGCCCACCGGCCGTAATGCCCACACCACGCTGGTGCCGATCGTGGGTAATTCGGCCTGGAGTCAGGCATTGGGACCTACCCAACTGGCCTGGATGTTCCAGAAGGAACGCCCCGAGGGCTGGAACATGCCCGAACCGACCAAGCCCGATATCTGGTTTGTGTTCCGCTCCAACCCGGCGATCTCGTTCTGGGATACCCGCAACCTGACCGAGTCGATCGCAAACTTCCCTTATACGGTGAGTTTCGCCTATACGGTCGACGAGACCAACTGGATGGCCGACCTGTTACTACCCGAGGCCACCGACCTGGAGTCGACTCAGCTGATCCCGATTGGCGGCACCAAGTTTGTCGAACAGTTTTGGAAGCACAAAGGCTCTATATTGCGCCAGAAAGTGGTCGAGCCGCAGGGCGAAGCTAAAGATTTCACCTGGATCTCCACCGAACTGGCCAAACGCACTGGCCTGCTAGAGAAGTACAACACCGCGCTCAATCGTGGCGCCGGCGGTATCGCTCCGCTCAAGGGTGATGGCTACGACTTCAGCCTGGATACCACCAAGGCGCACCAGCCGGATCAGATCTGGGATGCGATCTGCAAAGCCAGCAGCACCCAGCAGAGTGACACCAACGAGACCAAAGACCTTGCCTGGTTCAAGGAGAACGGCCTCGACCTGAAGCCCATTCCGCAAAGCTCCTGGTATCTCCACCCCACTATGGAGAAACAGGGATTACGCTATGAGATGCCTTACCAGGAACGGCTGCTTCGCATCGGTAAGGAACTGGGCAACCGCCTGCATGAAAAAGAGATCGCCTGGTGGGATGAACAACTATCAGAGTACTCGGCACTGCCCGAATGGCACGATGTGCCCGGCCGTTGGGAAACGGCGCTTAAAAACGAAGGTTTCGATCCCGCCGACTACCCATTCTGGCTGCTGGCGACCAAGAGCATGCAGTATCACACTGGGGCCAACGTCAGCATCCAACTGATGCGCGAAGTGTCGCAGAACGTGCGCGGCCATACCGGTGTCATTATGAACGCCAGCAGCGCTGCCAAGCTGGGCATTAAGCATGGCGAACGGGTCTCGATCAGCTCCCACATCGGCGTTACCTACGGTCGCGCCGAGCTAGTCCAGGGGGTGCGTCCGGACACCCTGGTGATCGTCGGCCAGTTCGACCACTGGGCCACACCCTACGCCAAGGACCTGGAGATGCCGAGTCTCAATACGGTTGCGCCGATGTCTTTAGAGCTCACCGACGCCACCGGCTCAGGTGCTGACATCGTCCGCGTCGCTATCGCCAAAGTAGAAGGAGAAACGCTATGACCCGTTATGCGATGGCGATCGACCTGCGCCGCTGTGTCGGCTGCCAGACCTGTACCGCCGCCTGTAAGCAGAAGAACGCCACCCCGCCAGGCGTCCAATGGCGTCGGGTGCTGGATATCGAAACCGGCGAGTTTCCCGACGTCCGGCGCAGTTTTTTACCGGTGGCCTGCATGCATTGCGACGAGCCCGCTTGTGAAGAGGTGTGCCCCACAACCGCCACTCAAAAACGTGCCGACGGCCTGGTCACGATCGATTATGAGCTCTGTATCGGCTGCGCCAACTGCGTTATGGCCTGTCCCTACGAGGCACGCTCCGTCGTCCACGAGGCTAAATTTGCCTACGGCGACCAGCCGATGGCCAACGAAGCGGTGCTGTTTGATCCGGCCAAGATCAATGTGTCTACCAAATGCACCTTCTGCATCGAGCGCATCGACCGTGCCGAGGAGACCGGGCTGACCCCTGGGGTCGATCATGAAGTGACCCCTACCTGCGTCAACTCCTGCGCATCGGGCGCGATGATGTTCGGCGATATCGAAGATCCGGACAGCAACATCTCCAAACTACTGGCATCGACCCAAAGCTTCCGCCAGAACGAAGAGCTGGGCACAGGCCCCGGCGTTTACTACATATGGGATAAAAACGATGAAGAACTCTAACTCTCGCATCTCCTCCCGCGTACAGCGTAACTGGGACTGGCGCGCCTCAGGAAACTTTATCGGTGGCGGTGTCGGCACCGGGCTGGTCTTCTGGTCCACCCTGTTCAGCCCGCTGGGGTTTGATAGCTTGCCCTTGATGTTGTTAGGGTTGGCACTGGTCGGCATAGGGCTATTCTGCGTCTGGCTCGAAATTGGCCGCCCCTGGCGTGCGCTCAATGTGTTTAAACATATGTCGACATCCTGGATGTCGCGCGAAGCGCTGGTCGCGCCGCTGCTGTTCAGCGTCGGTGCCGCTACCTGGTTATTCGAACCCCTACTGGTATGGCCCACCGCCCTATTGGCGCTGCTGTTCCTGTACAGTCAGGCGCGTATTCTGCTGGCGGATAAAGGCATTCCTGCCTGGCGTCACCCCCGCTGCGCTCTGCTGGTGATTAGCACCGGACTGACCGAGGGCTGCGGCTTGTTAATTCTGGCACTGCCGTTGCTGGATCAACATCAACCCGAGATCTGGATCCTGATGCTGGGTCTGCTGCTGATCAGGGCACTGATCTGGCGTTACTACCGTACCGGCCTGAAACGGGCCAACGCACCCGCTGCCTGTCAGAAGCAGCTGGCCGCCGTTGACACTAAGTTCCTGTGGCTGGGCCACGGACTACCGGCGCTACTGCTAGGCGTAGCCTGGGTTCAGCCGGAAGCGGCGATGGTCGCTGGCGCACTGGCTTTCATTAGCGGCGCCTGGATCAAATATGTCCTGGTCTGCAAAGCTTCCTTTGTACAGGGCTTCAGCATGCCACATCTACCGGTACGCGGTCAGCGTGCACCACAACGCCCACAGCAACGTTCACAACCAAGCTCGGCGTCTGCGGTCTGAACAGCAATTGACCGAAGCCAACTGCGTACGGAGAACAGCGATGCCCCAGAGCCGCTTACTGATACTGAAAAAAGCCCTGCAACTCGAAAACGATGGCATGGTTTTCTATGCTGCCGCCATGCAGAAATCAACCAGCCTGATTGGCCGGCAGATGTTTGATTATCTGCACCGGTCAGAAAAGGACCATATTCAGCGCATTCGCACGCTTTATCACACCTTGGAGCAATCCGGCTCTTGGCCGGAAACCACCGCTTCAGGCATAACCGAGGCGGCAGAGCTACAGCGCAAAAGTATCTTTGGCGATGCCATAAAAAATATCCAACAGCAGCAAAGCCTGGATAGCGATGACCTGGACGCTCTAAAACAGGCCGCCGAATTTGAGCGCAGCGGTGAGCACTTTTATGCCGAGCAGGCCAAGCGCGCCGAGGACCCCTTTGAACAGGCATTTTATCGCCAACTGGCGCTGGAGGAGGATCATCACCTGCGCGCCATTGAAGACAGCATCCTGATGCTGGAAGACCCTCAGGGCTTTTTTGCCCAATATGAAAAAGGCACGCTGGCGGGGTAGCAATGCGGCACCGAACCTTATCCTGAGGAGGCGGTTAGCAGCAGCGCAGAGAGACCGGCCGGGCATCCGGATCATCGTAAGCTCGAATTGTGGGTTAAACTTAAACCCATCATCGACCTGAGCCCTGCTGATGCAATCCGATCACCCCGACAAGAGCACCGTGCCAAGACCCGACTGGTCGCCCGAACCCATCATTAACTGGCTGATGACCGAGGGGCGCAGCCTGAAGTGCCCGCAGCGCTTAACGGCCGCACTCAGCCAGGTTCTGCTTGAGTGCGGCATCCCGTTGCTGCGCATGCGCATCAGCATGCGCACCCTGCACCCACTGTTCACTGGCAGCTCTTATACTTGGTGGCGTAACGAGTCCGAGGTAGAGGCATATAGCCCGCCCCACAGCATCCTGCAATCGCCAGATTATCGCGGCAGTCCGATCGAAGCGGTGCAGACGAGCGGTCAACGGTTCCGCTGCCACTTAGCGGACGCCGACAGCGCACAGCTGCACAGCTCGCTGCAGACCCTCAAACAACAGGGTGCTTGCGACTACCTGGTGTACCCGCTGCCGCAGACTCACAACAGCCATTCCGCTATCTGGATTTTGGCGACCGATCAGCCCGCAGGGTTTATGGATCTGGATCTGATCCAGCTGCAACGCTGTCTCTTATACACATCTCCGAGA
>SDWN01000340.1 GCA_004195305.1 Neptunomonas sp.
AGATGTGTATAAGAGACAGTGCCTGACCCAGGCGCGCTACGGCATCGCCTGGGGCGCGTTGGGTGCCGCCGAGGCTTGCTATCAGGCGGCCCTCGACTACTCTCTGAGTCGGATTCAGTTTGATAAGCCGATCGCCGCCTATCAGCTGCAGCAAAAGAAGTTGGCTGACATGGTCACGGAGCTGAGCAAGGGGCAACTGCTGGTCATGCATCTCGGTCGGCTCAAGGATCAGGGAACCTATACCCCGGCTCAGGTCTCGATGGCGAAGATGAATAATTGCCAGATCGCCCGTGAGATCAGCCACATCGCCCGCACGATGCTCGGCGCCAACGGCATCATGAGTGATTACCCGATCATGCGGCATATGAACAACATCGAATCGATCTATACCTACGAAGGGACCCACGACATGCATAGCCTGATCATCGGTCAGGAGGTAACTGGCATCGCCGCCTTTCGCTAGCAGCCTGTCTGACTCACCATGATCCGGCTGCTAGATGCCTGGACAAGGGCTCAGATAAACCCACGGCAACAACCGCTCCGGCTATTTTTAGATTTTGAAGTTTATATTCACTGGGTGTCACTCAAGTACATACATTTGATCCATAAATAATGACTCTGATCGCGTTCTGCGTTGATGGCTGGCTTAATGAAAAGTTATTGACTGCCAAGCGAGAAAAGCCTTCAATTCGAGGATCGAGGGCTTTTCTTCCTTATCACCATTAATCAGACACTCAAAACCCTCGGTCACCAGATCGAGGGTTTTCTGATTTCTCAATTAACGACGGAATCGGTTTGGCCAGCCTGTTGTTCCTAGTCGTTCTCCTCTTTCTGCTACCGCTCATGGCCCCATGTAGTGGTTCATTGAACACCTCTCTTTGGGTCGCGACTATACCACCTAAATTGGTGTCCGGTTTCATTGAACCACTACAAGTGGCCAGGGTCTGGTTGGCCCAGTCGAAGTAGCGCCAGATCACACCGAACTCCGTTAGGGAGATGATGAAGCCGATGATGAACAGCGCGCTGCAGAAGGCGGTATCGCCGGAGGAGATCGGCAGGATGATTACGCCGCCGATCGCCAGCAGGCCACCGACCGGGCCGAGCAGGGTGGTGGAAATCTCGTTGACTACGGCCGCCGGGCCGCCGTTGCAGAGAGCGGCGTTGAGGGCTTCGGAACAGTTGTAAAAGGCCATGCCCAGGGTGGCCCAGATCAGGGCGATGATCCCTTCGCCGAAGAATCTATCGGGACGTTCTTAAAAAATCAACTTATGCCAGCAGTTTCTGTAGCGCTGCGTTCTGCTTGAACAACGACTTAGCCTGACTGACTGCCGAACAGCTGTATGCCTGTCTTGCTGCTACCGCGGCCCCCGGACTGCCCAAGCGGCGCAGAGCCAGATAGCAGACGATCGCCTTGGCGCGAACAGTTATTGGTTGGCGACATGGCCAGGAGAGATCACCTGCATCCAGATCGCAGTGCGCGGCAACCTTGATGATCAGTTTGTCCAGGGTCAATTTGTCCACGTGCCCGGGCGGTGCCGCGCCTAAAACCTGTTCAACAAAGTCCCCCCGATCTGTGTCAGCGTAAACAGATGTCGGCTTGTGCAACCCCTCTGTCTCTGCGAGCTAGCTTACAGCGCCGATTGGACCGATGGATAGGCAAGTCGTTCGGAGCGGCCACTCCTCTGTTCCGCCGCAACCTGCCCCATTCCAGCAAAACTCAAATATCCGAAGGCCAGCCCGAGTAGATCGGCGACTCCGCCCATGGTGAGGTTCCTGCGGCGGAAGTCGCGGTTCAGCCGCCGTAGCAGCGGCTGCGGGTCTTCTCCCGCCAGCAGGCATTGCTCCAATGCGGCACCCGCCTTACGTAACCTGGCCAGACCGGTCTGCCCGCCGCGGTGCAGACAGGTGGTATCTTCGCAGCCCATCATCAAACGACTCATCGCCAGGTAGGCGCCCGTCTCAAAATCGACGCCACAAGCGGTCATGGCTGGCAGGGCGATCTCGAACAGACCGGGCAGGCCGCGCAACGCCTCACTGACGATCCCGCCGCTTTGGTAACGCTCACGGGCCTGCTGGCCATGGCTGTCCGGAAGCTCAGCCAATTGAAAAAAACTCTGCGCCTGCAGCGCGACGGCCCTGGAGAGGGCTTGCGGTTCGCTACTGCCAGAGCGCGCGTAGGCACTCAGCAACAGGCCGGTGAGAAAGATTCCACCACGATGGCCGTTACAGCCGAGTTGCTTGAGCATGCGCCGTTCGGCCGCGACCCCGATCAGTTGCAGTTCAGCCAGCGGCCGCTGGCGATAAAGAGCCACCGCCAGTTCGTCCAGATAGGTGCGCAGCAGCCTGATCGAACTGAGCATCAGACCCAGATTGAGGTCGGCGTGAGAGCCGTTATCGCTCAAATCGACCAACCCCGGTTTGGGGGTCAGAAACAGCTCCGCCTTGAGACCATCGACCAGCGCCTCGGCAAAGCGTTCAAGCTCTAAAAGGGGCAAGCAGTTCATCGGTCCGCACCTTCAGTTCAGTCGAGGGGTGGTTCTTAAGGCGGATACAATCGACCGCAGCCTGATCACACAGCAGGCAGCCCCGCGCCGGCAACTCAAGTTCGCGGCGGCCGATCGCCGGCCCCTGCGGCGCATAAACATCGATATCGAGCAGCCGCGCCGCCGCATTCCTGGTTTCAATTTTAAGCGTCCGCTGTTTGCTGGCGCTAGCTTCGAGCGGCGTGCTCAACAGTGCCCAGGGACCTAAGGGATCCTCCCCTTGCGCCAGAATATCCAGAAACGGAATCTGCGACTCCAGCTGTTGCAGCGCCCAGCGAAACAGTTCCGTCGCCCCGGGCGGTGACTTGTCGGTGCCGGGCAGATTCAGTCCCAGCTGCAGCAGGGTCTGAGCCGTATGCTGGGCGGTGTTTAAGCGCAGCTCTTCGCGCGCCTCACGCGCCGCGAGTAGCTCAGCCCTTAATTTTGCGTACGACATCGATAATCGTCCCATCCCGATACTCGATCAAGGCCACCACCTCGTCGCTGAATTCGAGCGGCCGCGGTCGGCCGGTGACGGCATAGATCTCCTGTTGCAGAGCGCCGATCTCCTTGACCGGCAGCTTGCGCCGCAAAAGCTCCTTCTTCAACTCGCCCTGCTGCTCATTGACCGCGATGCCGCGCTCAGTGATGATGACATCGATGGTCTCACCCGGCGTGGTCACCGTGGTCAGCTCGTCGCGCACGATCGGCAGACGACCGCGGATCGAGGGTGCAGTGATGATCGCCAGCTTGGCGCCGGCCGCCGTATCGCTGTGACCGCCGGTATTGTGCAGCAACAGGCCGTTCGATTCGGTATTGACGTTGACGTTGAAATTGATATCGACCTCGGTGGCACCGAGGATCACACAGTCGAGCTGGTTGACCACCGCGCCGGCGTTGAAGGGGTTGGCATACATGTCGGCACTGATCTCGAGGTGATTGGCGTTGCGTCCGATCGAAGCGACCGCCTGCAGATCGAAACACTGGACATCGAACAGGGTCTGAAACAGCCCCTCTTCGAGCATATCGACAAAATAGCCGGTGATGCCGCCGCAGCCAAAGCTGCCCTTGATGCCCTGTTGGCGCATCTTCTGCTTGACCTGATCGGCCACCGCCAGCGAAATACCGCCGCTCCCGGTCTGGAAGGAGAAGCCGTCCTTGAGCAGACCGGAGATCTCGATCACCTGGGCGGCATACTTGGCGATCTGCAGCCCGACCGGATCGCGGGTGATGCGCGTCGTAGTCGAGACGATCTTCTGCGGATCACCCAGCGATTCAACCTGGACCACGTAATCGACCAGGGTCTGGGGGATTGAGATCGGGGTTGCCGGATAGGGGACCAGATTATCGGTCACGGCGATCACTGTTTTTGCATAGAGCGCGTCGGGATGGGCATAGCCGAGGCTGCCGCAGGCCGAAGGCCCTTGCGCGCCGTTCATATTGCCATAGCTGTCACAGCAGGGGGCGGCGATGAACGCGGCATCGATCTGCACCTGTCCGGAGATGATCGCGCGCGCGCGGCCGCCGTGGGTCCGCACCACAATCGGACATTTCAGTTCCCCGCGCGAGACCAGCTCACCGATCGGGCCGTTGACCCCGCATTCGAAGCCGCCGATCACCCCTTTTTCGATGTAAGGGATCAGCTCGGCATGCACCGGATGGATCGAGCTGGAGGCGATGCGGATATCGCGCAGCCCCATGGCATCCAGCTCGCGCACCACCGCACCCAGCAGGGTATCGCCGTTGCGCAGATGGTGATGGGTCGAGATACACATGCCGTCCTTGAGTTCGGCCGCAAGGATCGCCTCACGCAGCGAGCCGAGCAGCTTCCGCTCTCCCGGATTGACGCGGCGCAGGGCGCGGGTCGCCAGCCGGCCCTGCGGCAGATGACCGAACGGATCCCGGTAGGGGCTCAGCAGCTGGCCGTTGAAATATTCGGGAATCATCCGCCCCAGGCTATTCTTGACCATAGATCACACTTTCATCCAGTTCGATATCGATCAGGCCGTGAGCCTGAGCAGTCTTCAGGGTGCGCACCGCGCGCTTGACCACCGGCGCATCGACCATCTTGCCGCCTAAGCTGATCACCCCGGTCCCCATTTCGCGCGCCCGCTGAATCGCCTCAATCACCTGCAGGGCGTAATCGACCTCATCCGGCTTGGGGGCGAAGACTTCGTGGATCACATCGATCTGGCGCGGGTTGACCAGCGACTTGCCGGAGAAGCCGAGAGTCTTGACCAGCTCGGTTTCGCGCCGCAGCCCCTCCATGTCGCCGGCATCGGCAAAGATCGTATCGATCGCCTGAATCCCGGCCGCCTTGCAGGCCCAGACCACCCGGGTCCGCGCGGCGAACAGCTCCTCACCGCCCTTGGTCCGCTCGATCTCCAGATTGGCGGTATAGTCCTCGGCGCCGAAGGCCAGGCCGATCAGACGCTTGGAACTCTTGGCGATCTTGATGCAGTTGATCACCCCTTCGGCGGTCTCGATTGAAGGCAGGATCGAAAAGCGGCCGATGGGCAGAGACAGCTCCTCCTCGAACTCGGTCAGCATGGTATCGAGGGTCTCGACCACCTCCGGTGTGTCGGCCATCGGCAGGCGGATGCCGTCGGGCAGGGCCGGCAGCACGGCGCGCAGATCGTCCTCGCCCCATTTGGTATCGAGGGCATTGATCCGCACCAGGATCTCCTTGTTGTGTTCCGTATGACTATCGAGAAACTTACGCACCAGGATCCGCGCCGCATCCTTCTCGCTCAAGGGGACGGCATCCTCCAGATCGATCATCACCCCGTCACTCTCGAAGATCGGGATGTTCTGCAACATCGAGGGCATATTGCCCGGCACGTAGAGCATCGAGCGGCGCAGTTGAAATCCGGACATGGGTCTTTACTCCTCGGAGATATAGATGGTCGGGATGCCACCTGTTTTCGAAGCGTGACGTTCGATCCCTTCGACCAGCATTTCGGTCAACAGCAGTTCACAACTGGCAAAGACCTCGGCCTCGAACAGATGGCCGCCGATCACCTCGCCGGAGCTCTTGCCGAGCAGGATATGCAGGTGGCTGTCGATCCCGCCATGGCCATCCGAGATCAGATTCCCCTCCAGTCCGAGTAGCTCGAACGGACCCTTGACCTGATGCTGATGCATGCGCGGTTCGGTGATCGGTCGCTTGGCACCGGCCTTGATCCCGCGAAAATGGATATTGGCCATCGAGCCGACGGCCGAGACGATCACCGCATTCTTGACCCCGGCCTCCCGGGCAAAGGCGACCAAGCGCTCATTCAGTTTTCCTCCAGGTTCAACCTTGAGCACAAAGCGCCGTCCCTGTTGCCATTCCTTATACCAGGCCCCGTTCATGCTGTGACTCCTTTCATCCCAGGCTCAGCCGTGCTCAGTGCAGGCCCGCTTCAAACCAGCCTCCACACGGGCAATTATCGCGTAATCGAGCGCACCGCGATCGTTGATGCGGATATTGCCCGAGCTCACCCCCTGCTGCTGCAGCACGGCGTCGACCTGCTCACGGATCAGGTGGCCGAACTGCTGCTTGACGGTCGACTCGATCTCGACGCTCAGCTCGACAGCCGGCTCCAAGTAGATCATCAGATCGCTCGACTGCAGGGTTCCGGCCTGGGCCGGTCTTATGATCTTCATCAATGCCTCCTCTTATAAGCGGCAAGCTTGGCTTGTAATTCCCGGCCCTCGGCGGAGAGCAGAAAGTCGAGCGTGGTCGGCGGCACCAGCCTTCGCAGGCTCGCAAAGGCCTCTTTACGCCAGGCCTGGCGCACCCGGAAGGCGCTGACTACTTGACCATCGACCCGGCAACGCTCGAGTTGCTCGGTGGCGATCGAAAAGCGTCCCAGGACAGCCTTCATGGTCTCGCTGTAGATCCGGGTGGTCCGACAGTAGGGTTCGGTCCCGACAAAGCGGGTATGGATGTTAAAGAAGGGCGCCAGTTGCCGCGCAAACAGTAGCAGATCAAGCTCCATCTGCAGCGCCTGAAGATCCACGTCGCTCTTCAAAAAGTAACCGGGAAAGGTGACCGCACTGATGGCGTAAGCGCCGCTGTCGAGGACCGCGACGTTCGCCAGATCGGCCAGCCCCTGCTCAACCAGGCGGTAACGGATATCGAAGGGGAAGAGTGAGCGATCTTCGCGCACGACAAACACGTAAAGCCGATCGACACGGCGAGCGGCCTGTTCGATCAGGTAGCGGTGCCCACAGGTAAATGGGTTGCAATTCACCACCACGGCGCCGTTGTTGCCGGGCGTGACCAGTTCAGACTGGGATTCCAGATACTGCTGCAAGCCGTTACCAAACTCAAGCAGGCAGACCTGGGGATGCTGGACCAGCGGGCTAAAATTGAAGGCCTGAAATGACGCGGCAGAACGGGGGGAGGTGAAGACGAAAAATGACCTGTAGCCAACCTGAAACGCGCTGCGCTGCAATTCGGTCAGCAGTTCACCCAGCAGGGCAGCGCCCTGATATTCCGGAGCGATGGCGAACATCTTGAAAATATTGCGCTCACGGGCCGCCGCGGCGATCAGCTCCCCGCCATCGAAGATACCGATCAGGGCATCAAAATTCTGCTCAAAACGCAGGCCCTGCGCCTCGATCAAATCCCTGGCAAGTTCAAGATCGCGTTGTCCGATAAGCTGTACAACCAGCATGGCAATTCACCGATCGACTGTGAGATGACACTAACAAGCCACAGGCTAACACCATTAAAATGTATACCGAAACCTTAATTACACCCTGCGCAGAAAATCTGGAGACATCCTCTAACATACCGACAAATAGCAATTTTCCAAGGGAGGGGCGACAAAGAAATATTCATGGGGCAGGAAACGGACCCTGGTGGAGTTTGCACCCTTGCAAGCCTGGCACGAAGACACCTGGATTGCTCACTTCCCTTTCATCAGAGATGAAGGCAGCAACAAAATAAAAACAAATTCAACTTGAATAATTAGTAGGTTAGCCAGGAGGCACATCAAAATCCGTAACATGCATCAACAAACCATCAACAAACGCGCTTCATGCCCAAAACGGGACATAGCAATGACTCCTGCCCCCTACCTTTGGATCATAAACACGCGCGACCTCAGCCCTGAGCGCATCCTTAAGCACAGCCTCGAATCAAATCAAACACCACCTTCGCGAATCCCTTAGCCAGCTCCGGGTTCGACAGCACCTGCAACATCTGATTCTGATGCGCTTCGCTGCTGTCCATCACCGCATCGTCAATCGCCTTGGGAAAGTCACCCAGCATCGCCTGTTCAGGGCTGTTGTTTTGAGTCTGATCCATGACTCTTGAGTTCTCGATACCCTTGTCGCGAATCGTATGCGCATAGCTGGTCAGGTCGTTGTCGGTGAGATGGTCAGTCATGAATAATTCGTTCAAACGCGCCAAAATCTGCGACAAAAACGCTTCCTTCTTGTCCTTCGCCTTGGCTGAGCCGAGGTCGTTGGCCGGTTGCAGTCTGTACTCGGTAGAGTCTTCCTGCATCTCGATATTCTGCTCACGGATCTTCGAAAGCCGGTAGTGGCTAAGCGCGACGTTGCTCAGGTCGATGTCGTCCTCTTCGTCTAACTTCTCGCGTAACATCGGCCGCAAGTGACGGGCGTAGAGGGCCAGTTTCTCCAGATCTTTGCTGTCGTAATCGACGATCTGCGACATGAACTCGTAGAAACGGGTGAAACTGCCGAGGTCTTTCTTGAAGATCTCCAGCCGATCCTTCTCCTGCTTGCACTCCTTGAAGCACTTTTCGGCATTAGCGATCAACACCGGATCGCTGGTTTTTCGGGTCCGCTCGAACATCTGCTTGGCAGTCTTGTAGGCATCAATCGCCAGCCTGTAGCGTCCCTGCCAGCGGTCAATCGCAGGCTTGCAGATATTGCTGATCGCGGTGTTGCTCTTGTTCTTGACGAAGAAGGCCATGGCGAAGTGCTCGACCTCCTGCCAGGTGAAGATATCGGCGGCGCGCAGCTTGTCGAACAGATCGAAGACCAGATCAGGATCGGAGACGTCGGCCAGTTCGGCGGTTTGATAATAGGGCTGAAAGGATTCGAGGATCTCTTGCGGTTCGTTGAAGAAGTCGAGGACGAAGGTGCCGCTCTCGGCCTTGCCGGGATAGGTGCGGTTTAGACGCGACAGGGTCTGCACGCACTCAACGCCACCGAGCTTCTTGTCGACGTACATGGCGCAGAGCTTGGGCTGATCGAAGCCGGTCTGAAACTTGTTGGCGACCAGCATCACCTGATAATCGGTCGAATCGAAGGCCTTGCGCAGGTCGCGCCCCTTGAGGTCGGGGTTCATATTCCGCTCGGTGAATTTCTCGCCCAGCAGCTCGGTTACATTAGGGGTCACTCCCAACATCCCTGTTTCCCGCGACACTTGTGCATCCTGCACATCGTCGAGGTCAACGGTATCGACCTGTTCGAACTGTCCGAAGGCGCGGGTGATGGTGGCGATATCATCCTCC
>SDWN01000347.1 GCA_004195305.1 Neptunomonas sp.
AGATGTGTATAAGAGACAGAACAGTGATATCCCTGCATTAGTGAAGGCTGCGGTACTGTCGTTCTCTTTTGTGTATGTCCATCCATTCATGGACGGCAATGGACGGATCAGCCGCTACATCATTCAAGACGTGTTGCAGCATGACGGTCTCTTACCCGACGGGATTATTCTGCCGGTTTCGGCTGGCATTCTGACCGATCTCGATCAGTACATCGTGACGTTAAACTTGATTTCAAAGCCTCTGATGAAACAGGTTGATTACCAACTTTCGGACAACCTTAACGTGACGGATGTTGACGCGCCTGATCATCTGTATCGCTACCATGATTACACCGAGCACTGTGGTTACTTGGTTCGGTTGACTCAAGATGTTATTGCTCGGCTGTTGCCCGAGGAATTATTTAATCTTGAGGCCATTGATAAGCTTACTGATGCCCTGGACGTGGCACTGGATATTTCGGACAAAGATAGGAATATCATCGTTAAACTGCTGCTGCAGAACGACGGCCGTATCAGCAAAACCAAAGCGGATGGGCTGTTAAGGGGGATCGATAAAGCTGATATCGTTCAGGCAGAAGAAATTTACGCAGAAACCTTTAAAAGCTCACCGGCACCGGTTCTAATGTGATCGAGTAATAAAGATCCATACCAGGTATTAAAGTCTCATACCGAGTAATAAAGTTCATACTCAGATCGACAGATTCACTTGCTATGCGCCCATAGCAGACACTTTGTCAGTGACTGTTTATGGCAAGTGCTGTTAAGTGTTCTCAGATACGAATGGCGCTAACTTAAGCTCGCTTACCTCCGTGTTTATCCCGAAGAGAAGTCTCCCTCAGAACGTACCGGGGGGCGGTCAACAGTCGGAAGGGTTTCGGCCTTCGTTTGACGCATCGAGGCTCGCTCCTCCCCGGTCGTTCACATAGTGTAGACTTTGCGATGGTTTCGTAAAGTAATGTCACTAATCGCCTTCGCTCTGGCGGTGTCAGATCCGCTTTGTTGAGCAACGGCTGCCATTGCCGCAATGCCTGGATACTCCCCTTAACGCTGATCCTTCGCGGCGAAATCTTTTGCTGAACGGCTGCTTCAAGCATCAATCGACGGATGCAGTTATAAACAATAAAATGCATGATGATCTCCTTTCGTACCATGTTTGGAGACTTGCAGCGCAGTATGTCCATGCCCAGGGTGGTTTTAATGTCGCGGAAGAACAGTTCAACGTCCCAGCGCTGATAATAGAGTTCTGCCAGTTCTTCTGCTGAATAGCGGTTAGCGTCTGTCAACGTAGTCACAATGTAGAACTCTTTGACCCTGAAGCCTGGGGTGTTAACCGTTACTTTGATTTGCCTGAGCGTAATTTCATCCGGCAACGCGAGCCATTCCTCTCTGGTGTAACTTAATATCTTGTTCCATCTCGGTTTTGGCCATTTGATCAAAAGATCATTTTTACCTAGAACTTTGATCGCTTTTGAGCTTTCAACTGGCTTTCGATAAGCAAGGGTGATGACAGAATCAACCCCTTGGTCTTTGAATTTGGCGATATCGTAATAGCTGCAGAAAGCCTTATCGCCCAGAAAGATATCGCCCGATTTGAAGGTTTCCCATTGCTGCCTCAGTAGTGGTAGTTCGTGATTTTTGCGGTTACCTATCCGATGACTGAGCAGGGTGCCAGTCTGCAGGCAGAAACAGGCACATAGCCGCAGTTGCGGAAAGCCACACCCGGTTTTTTGGAGGCCGTGCTGAGGCCAAATATGCTGATTATCAACAGTGTCTGGTGCGCTCAACCCCGTCCCATCAACCACCACCACTCTGCGATCCTTCCAGCGGCCTGCATTTTCGTGCTGCTGTAAATCATGGGTTGTGTGTCTCAAAATATTCTCGAGGCTGGTCAGCTCAAGCTTGCTACGCGCATTACAGTAAGCTGCAGTTGATGATGAGGGGGCCGTAATGTCTTTAGCCGCAGCAAAGGCTTGAAATTTACTAACCACTTCCTTGCAGCCACTGTCAGCATCCAAAACTTGGGAGAAAAATCCCCAAAAGGTGTTTTCTTTACTGAACAATCGGCGCCGGCTGAAAGTACCGGTAGGTGCTCTATCAAGCTCACTGCTCGGGATAAATGATCCAAAACAATCTCCCAGCTGGCTGATAGATTTGTCTCGTATCCTCTTTTGCTTTGCTGCCAATTTTTGGCTCGCGCTGAGAGGTCTACGTCGAAGTGTTTGGAGATGAAAACCGGGCAATAAAGGAGTCGTATTTTTCATGCCGAATTATCCCATTTCGGCTACTTCAAAACAGCAGGAAATTCATGATAGATGTGCTTAAGTTAGCGCCATTCTTCTCAGATACCTGCCCGCAGCAGCGAGCCTCAAACTGTTACTTATCAACGTCAGCGGGCAGGTGTCGGAGAAAACCCGAGGGAGGAAATCGCGGGGCTCGAAGCTCGGGTTTACGGCTGTGGCCAGGCTATGGGGATTAGGGCTCTGAACCATCGGGTGGGAGCGAAGGTAACTGGGGTCTCCGCCGCCTTCGGGATCACGTAGGAGTAGTTGGTGGTTCGTTTTTCGCCGCCTCGATAGCCTGGAAAGCACCCGAGACAGGCCTGTTTCTCCCTTTCTTGAGCGCCAGGCCATGGCGGTGCCCCTATCGATCTCGATCGACAGTTTGGTGGTTCGCTTGTTGGGGCGTTAATTGCGATCAGGCACATGCGGCGATCCTCAGCGGTGGTGCTCGGGGTAACTGGCCGCGGGCGAAGGTCTCTATCACGATCATCGGTGCGCCACAGGCGGGACAGACATAGGTGTTGTTACCGCCGTCGTCACCGGATCCTGCGCTCTCTTCCGGAGCCTCCGGAACCGCGCAACTCAGTAGCTTTCGCGCCTGCTCTAGGTTGGCAGCGCGCCCGCCGTTGGCCTGCAGTCCGTAGTAGCGAATGCGATGGAATCCGTGGGGTAAAACATGGAGCAGGAAGCGACGAATAAACTCGTCGGTCGCGAGGGTCATCGTCTTTTTCCGAGTGCGCTCTTTGTCCCGATAGTCCTTCCACGTGAAGGTGACGCCCCGGTCATTATGGGCGATGAGACGGCTGTTGGCGATCGCCACGCGGTGGGTATAGCGTGATAGATACGCCAGTACGGCTTCGGGCCCAGCGAAGGGGCGCTTGGCATAGACCACCCATTCTTGCCGTCGTAGTGGTTTAAGTAAGGCAGCAAAGGTTGGCGGCTCGATCAGCGCTTTATGCGGACCGAGGAAGTGCAGTTCACCGGCCTGGTGAGCGGCGTCGAGTTTACTGAGGAACAGCCGCCGGAACAGGCGCGAGAGCACCCGTACTGGCAGGAAGAACCCCGGCTTACAGGCGCGCCATTGCTTGCCATCGACCGACAATCCACCACCGGGCACGATGCAGTGGACATGGGGATGGTGGGTTAAGGCCGATCCCCAAGTATGCAGCACCATGGTGACCCCGATACGCGCACCGAGATGCTTGGGGTCCCGCGCTATCGTCAGCAGTGTCTCGGCTGCGGCTTTGAACAGGAGGCTATAGATCATCGACTTATTCTGATAGGCGATGTCGCCGATGGCTGCCGGCAGGGTGAATACCACATGGTAGTAATCCACCGGAAGCAGATCTGCCTGACGGGCATCCAGCCAGCGTTTGGCGGCGGAGGCCTGGCACTTTGGACAATGCCTATCCCGACACGAGTTGTAAGCGATCTGAGTATGATCACAGGACTGGCAGCGAAGCACGTGGCCACCGAGGGCCACACTGCGACAGCGTTCGATCGCCGACATCACTTTAAGCTGACCGAGGCTGAGGTGTCCCGCCATGGCATGACGCCAGGCAGGGCCGCAGGCACGGAAGATATCCGCGACCTCCAGCGGTTGCCGGAACATGGCGAACGCTTAAACGTCAGGTTGCAGCGTCAGATAGTCCAGCGGGCTCTTGACCTCGCTCAGCGTACGGGTAGCGACCTGGCTATAGAGCGCGGTTGTTTCCAACCGCTTGTGTCCAAGTAGCACCTGGATCACCCGGATATCAACGTTCTGCTCCAACAGGTGGGTTGCAAAAGCATGCCTCAACGAATGCATGGATACGTGTTTATCGAGTCCGGCTGCCTTTGCTGCGGCATGAAATCCGCGACTGAGCTGACGGGTGGAGAGTGGATTGATAGGGTTCTGCCCCGGGAATAGCCAGCCACCGTGAAGCATCAAACGTTGCGTCCGAGCAATCCGCCACCAATCTCGCAATAAGGACAATAGATCCGGAGAGAGCATGGCGAAACGGTCCTTGCCGCCTTTACCCTCATCGACCCGCAGAAGCTTCCGCTGGCCGTCAATATCGCACACCCTCAGCGCCACGATTTCACTGATACGCAAACCCGCACCGTAGGCCACCGCGAGTGCCGCCTTATATTTAGGGCTTGTAGCGGCATCAATCAGCCGAGTTACCTCCTCTGCGCTGAGAATGACTGGGAGTTTACGATGGACACGAACATGGCTCATCAACCGGATGGCGCCTATGCGGTCCAAGGTTACTTCAAAGAAAAAATGCAGGGCCGTGATCGTGGCGTTGAGGGTGATACGCGAGACGCCCTCATTAACCATCTGTAACTGGAATCGGCGCAGATCTTCAGGCGACGCGGTATAGGGGGAGCGGTCCAGGTACCGCGCCAGGTTCTTAACAGCGCGGATGTAGCCGGACTGTGTTTGAGGGGACAACTTACGCAGGTTCATATCGTCGATAAAACGCTGACGTAAGCGGCTAATTGGTGTGTTGGAAGTGGCCATGATACTGCTCCTATCAAGAAGCAGAGGGAAAATACCCTCCACTCTTCATAGGACAGTCTCAGCAGAGTTCTGGGTGATACCGGTTGGATGCCGAGGCTTACAGATGACGCCCTCTACCGCGCGAGCGGTTTAGTCCGTCGACACTTTGCTGCCGCTTAGCTCTGGCCTGAGGGATTGCTGATGAAACCTCAGAGTTCCTGATAGCGGACACCCCACGAAGCGAGACGTCACGGCAGGAGTATCTACTTTGCGGCCATCGTTACTGACTCTTCCACTGCTCCAGTTCATGCAGCATTTTCATGAAGTGTGCGAGCAGTGCGAATCCGGCCCGCGAAGTGGGCACTATGCTGCAGCTTGTGTTGCATTTTTATCGACGATGATATGCAAGCCACAAAGCTGTGGTGGTCAACTTAATTGCTGTTAATTAAGCCACTACAGAACAGCTAGCTTCAAATTGCTTCTGTTAACATTTTGAGCCACAACATTTTGTTTTATCGTGGTTGATGATGTACGGGGGTTATAAAGTACTTGCTTGATCTGCTTCCCTGCCGATTTCAGATAAGACTCCACCGCGAGATTATGGGGCTTTTTCCCCCAATCTTCGCCAATCACGAAAATATCAACATTCAGTTCTTTGCAACCCGATACATATTCAAGTTCATCGTAGGGGCGCACGATATCAACACAACGCAAGGATCTCAACATCTCCATTCGTTGTTCAAGAGGAATAACTGGCACATTGGGCTTGTAAGAATTCACAACACGATCAGAAGCAACACCAACGGCCAGAACACCGCCTAATGATTTACAGTACTCCAGTAAAGCAAGGTGCCCTACATGCAACAAATCAAACGTACCTACGGTATATACAATCATCTGTTATTTAATCCCTCGTAGTATAATTATCAGTGCCGATTTAGCGACAGTTTTAGCCGTGCTAACACAGGCTACAAAATCTTCCACGCATAAATACTTGTTATTCCAAGCGTATAAAAAGCAAGTAAGAAAACATTTCGTGGATTGCCAGAAAGCTTGGGCGTTTTTATTTGAGACACATTGAGAGCGGCCAGTCCCAGGGCACTGACATAGAGGACCACTAAGAATAATTCACCTGGAAGAACACTCTCTAAAAGGAAGATAAAAACCAGTGCGATGCTGTTGTTATCCAGCGCAAGCCCTGTGTATTTGGACTCGTCAGACAGGCCGAAGGTACTGAAGTAGCTTAGGCGTATGGCAGCGGCAGCCAGTACGATAAAAGCAGCTGGCAGAAATATGGGATCGAACTTCCCATAACTAAGCAAAAGAATAGCGGGAGCGACGCCATAGCTCACAATGTCTATTACCAGATCGAGTTGGCCACCAAATATGCGATCACTGCCTGTGCGGCCCTTCATTCTTCGCGCAACCAGGCCATCGGCCCAGTCAAAGGCAACGGCCCAGATCATGCCAATCATTGCTGCGTAGTAAACGCCAATAATGCTGAAATAGATCGCTAATATTGTGCAGGCCAATCCGGCAAGTGAGCACACATTAGGGAGATCTTTCACGTAGGAAATAATGGCGGGCTGCAACTCTTGGACTTCTTCGTTACCTGTAGTCATGGTGCTCCTAAAAGGAATAAGTACAAATCAAGGACGCACCGACTCCATGCTGAAAAAAACGCGAGCAGCATTTCTTTGCTCAAAAGAACAGAGTTGCGCTAAAAACGGGCTGTTATCATTAAGATAAAAAAACGCAAGCAGCAGGTGCTATTAATCAACCCTATTCGCAGCAAACAAATAGAGTCACAATATAGAGGATATAGGCGTGTTGGCCAGTAGGCTCGATACAGGGAGAATAATCCTATCACAATACGGCCTATTTGTCAGGTGCACAGCGGTCCCCCCCCAAGCCGCACTCGATTTTAAGCGGCACAGCAAGTCTTGAATAAACGGCCGATTTTCCTTAAAGCCCCCACCCTCGGACAATGATGGCTACCACACCCATCATCAGATTGAATTTGATTCATGCTGAGAGACTCATAGCGAGCGGCTCTGCCACCTACTATTCCTCCAGACTGATGGCCGGTTAGTCGCAGCTCTTGCCATTAACAGGCGCTCAGAACAGTAAAATCAGCGTCCGCTTCAGTGACTCTCATGAGCAGGGCCGATCGCTGAGTTAGCAGACGCCAAGTGACGGCTCAGGGCCGACAGCTGCCGCCTGGCTGATGGTGGAACGTATGGCGTATTGTGTCGTTAACAGACGCTGGGCCTCGTTTCCGGCCATGGCCTCAGTTGCTGCATGGCCGTTGCTACATTGATAGCCACCTCGGTTCTTGGTTTGTTCAAAATCAACGTTTCCTTGTCCATGAGTGGACGCGACATTAAAGTTTGATCTACCGAGATGTATTTTTTTGAAAAAACTTTGGATGCTGTTTTGCTGCCTACATAGCGCCTACACGCAAGGCTGACGCATTTGTAAGATGCTTGCCTTGCACCGCTAGTTAAATGCCAAGCTCACTGGCTGCGGAAGTAACACCTGTTTTGGCGGCTAGCTTTAATGCTTCCGCTTTGAATTCAGGGGGAATGTAGTTAGCGTTTTGCTTTGGTTGTCATTGTTCACCTCGTTAAGCAATTTTACTCACTTAGTTCGGTGTCCAGAAATAGCGGGACGGATCAGCTAGGATTTACTCATGTACAAAAGACTCGCCCGGCCCCTGCTCGCTCTGCTTATCGCACTCCCCAGCGTTGCATTTGCCATGGAGCTAATCCCACTCGTGGGTTACACCGGCGGTGGCCAGTTTGAAGACAGCATTTCGGGCGAGACTATCACCGTACAGGAGTCGCGTTCGCTAGGGATCATCGCGGCCTTCGACAGCAGTGCCGACAAACAGACCGAGCTGCTCTATAGCTATCAAAGTTCACAGCTCAGTGACGACGAAGGTTTTTCCACCAGCCCTCTGTTCGACATCCGCTTTCACTATTTGCACTTTGGCGGCAGCTATTTTTTTAACGGCCGTAGTAAATTGTCACCCTTCGTCGCTGGGGGGCTCGGCCTAACCTGGATCGACCCACGGATTGAAAATGGTAACAGCACTGTTCGCCCCTCGATGAGCCTGGCCTTTGGGATTGATTGGAAACTGACCGAAACCCTTGGCTTACGCGGTGAGTTACGCGGCTTCGGCACCCTGATCGATAGCAGCACCCTTATCATCTGCAGCGGCGGCTGCAACGTTCGAATCGATGGAGGGCTGCTGACCCAATACCAAATCAACACCGGAATCGTACTGCGATTTTAAGACAACAAAGCACTAACCCAATCCAAACTATCAACCAGGCAATCAAATACCGTCATTCGATATAATCCACAAATGGAAAATATTGATCTCAGAAAGCTGTTAGTCGATGCTTGCAAAGAGTTTCGTCAGGTTGACGTCAGCATGTTCTAGAAAAATCGCCTGAAAAGAGGCTCAGCGTCTCTTACCGACACATACCTGCCGCTAGTGATCAATTGACGATAGCTCACACTTAGCAACCCAGATCCCCCATAGCAGACACTGATCTGAGCGTCTGGGGTAGGCTGGATTTCTTCCCAAGCAAACCCTTAGGGAGCGTTGATTAAGCATTTCACCAACCAACCAACCAACCAACCAACAAACTCGGCTGGCTGAACGTGGTCGTTGCTGACTTCTAGATCCTAGGAGCCTCGGCAAAGGGTTCTCAATAACATAAACCAGTAGCTAGTGCTGGTGCCTCTTTAGCAGATCCCTGAGGCAATATCACAGACCACGCCACCCTGAGGAACAGAGTAGAGATGGCCATTACCCGCCCTCGTTTCAAGTAACACGCCGTTATTCACCATTCGCCGTAGTTGCGCCTGAGCCGTTTCAATACTGATCTCGTACACGCACGCAATTTCTACCGGCGCAGCGTTACCATACCGTGAGATAAAGTCGATCACCTGGGCCGTGTCATATCGGAGCTTTTGAAGCGTCAGGGGCTTGTCTGACAGCTCAGCGAACCAAAATTCAAACTTATCGTACGCCGTATAACCGCGTAGCATCATCTCCCCTTTCGGCCCCCGTATCAGGTAGCAGGGAAAGCCTCGAACGCCCTGCTCCCTGCACTCCAGTAGGTCCTTGCGAAAGGCCTGCTCCGCTCTACCACTATCGATATCCTCAACAAATCGTTCAACATCCAGACCCATTTCACCTGCC
>SDWN01000584.1 GCA_004195305.1 Neptunomonas sp.
GGATAACGCCCCGCTGGAACAGTTTCATTTCGACGTCCCCCAAGCGCACGTGCCTGAGCCGTCAGGGCCGGTGGCGGGCACCGAGAATGATTGTGCAGTTGAGATTCCCGAGAACTGGGATCTTCAGGATGAAGCGGAGCTGCCCTCTACGATGGAGCCGAGGCTACAGCCCTGCGAGCAGCCTGTAGCCTCACAACCACAACCACAACCACAACCACAACAGCAAGTACCGCTACACCAACGTCCCCAGCCAGCCGGAAGAACCCCTGCACCGTTCCAAGCGGAGACGGGCGACACTCCGGCGCCTAGCCAAACGGTTCAGTCTAACGAGCTTGAACAGGCTCGCCGCGCGCTGATGATGGAACTGCTGCAGGAGACGGGTCTATCCCCGGACCAGGTTGACGAGTCACTGGTGATTTTTATGGCTCAGTTGCTGCCGCTGGTCATTAAGAATTTGATGGGGTTGCTACGATCTCGTGCGGAGATCAAAAACGAATTCCGAGTATCTGCTACCCAGTTGATGCCTGCAGAAAACAACCCGCTGAAGTTTTCCGTCAACGTGGACGATGCGCTGCTGCATCTGTTTACCCAACGTACAGAAGGCTACATGGCACCTTATTCGGCGGTGAGAGAGGGCTTTGAGGACATCAAGGCGCATCAGGTGGCGATGCTCGTGGGTATGCGTGCCGCGTTCCGTTTTATGCTCAAACATTTTGACCCCGAGCAGCTAGAGTCCCGCTTTGAAGGTGTCCACGGTAAAGGTCGGTTGTTAAGGATGGTGGGACAGCACAAATACTGGGATGTTTACAAAGAGATGTACGACGAGTTGGCGCAGGATTCGGAAACCAATTTCCAGAATCTCTTTGGCGATGAGTTTGGGCGGGCTTATGAAGAGCAGATGGAGCGACTTGGCATCGAGAGGAAGCAAAAGCCTTAGAGGAAAGTTCTCCATTCATTGCCTAGGAGCCTGTCGGTCTTGGCCTATCGTAGCGAGGGGAGGTCCGATTTGAGGCGGTTTTTACACTATATCGAGACTAATACTGGTTCTATTTAACGAAAAAGAGGGTGAATAATGGCCAAATTCGGCTTTCTCGAAGTAGATCAGCGTTAAGTCCGACAGGCTGCTAGGATTAAAGTGCTTATTTGGTTTATTAAGGGATTGACTGCCTGCAGTTTCAACGAAATTCAATTGCAGTAGAGGCAGTACGTTGAAATTGCGTAAGGGCCGTGGTCTTTGTTTTAGGAACTCCGTTTATGCGTAGCCTGACCATAGCAAAGCGATCGTTGCTACTTATTGCCACCGTGTTTTTGTTTTCCGCCTGTGCCAGTGGCCCCCCCGTCGATATAAAACAACAGGGGCTGATTCGGGCAGCGATGGATATCAATCCTGACTTAAAGGGGCAGGCATCGCCGGTTACGGTGATGCTGTTCTTCCTCAAAGATGCCCATTCATTTCGCAGAGCTGACTTCTTTGGCCTTTACCAGAGTGCCAAGCAGGTTCTCGGTGACAGCCTGGTTGTCAGTTCCAGGTTCCAGATTGTGCCTGGCCAGGAGCAAGCGTTTGTCAGTGAGTTCCCTGCTGGGGTGAAGGCTATCGGTGTTATTGCGGCTTTTCGTGAGATCGAAAGCGCGCAATGGCGAGCAAGCATGGATCTACCCGAACCCTCTTTTTTCTCGATGGGTTCCAATCAAGAGCCGATCTTGATCAACGTCAATAAGCTTCAAGTGAAGCTCGGCATCCGTCCGTAGGAGCGAACAGCATGGCTTGGAAGAATCGGGTGATCTGGCAAGAAGGATTGTTCCTGCAGCCTCAGCACTTCCAGCAACAGGATCGCCATATGGAAGCCTATGTGGAGGGGCGTTGCGGGGCGCTAAGACATAATGGCTGGGGCCTGATCGAGATAGAACTTGATGAAAGCCTAATGAATATCGGCAAATTCGGGCTGACTCGAGCCCGGGGCGTATTTCCCGATGGCACTCCATTTAACATCCCAGTGGAGGATGATCTGCCCGCGCCAATTGACCTGGTTGAAGGGGTGCTGGATTGCCCCGTGTACTTGGCCTTGCCAGCCAGGAAACTTGACGCCAAGGAGGTGCAAACAGATGAGGAAAAAGGGTTGGCACGGATGCTGGTTCGGGAATACGAAATGCGCGATGTTAATTCAAGCTCACCGGAACAGGTATTGATGCAGGTCGGCAGTCTGTCTACTCGGTTGCTGTTGAACACAGAGGAGCGGGGAGAGTACGTGTGCCTGCCTCTGGCGCATATTGTCGAGTGCAGTGCTGATAGGGTGGTGACGCTACGGAACCAGTTCTTGCCACCCGCACTGGATCTGCACAGCCTGCCCGGCTTGCCCCGGTTTCTAACCGAATTGAAAGGGTTGTTGCACCACCGTGGGCAAGCGCTGGCGGCCCGGGTTACCTCCACAGGACAGGGGGGGACGGCAGAAATTGCCGATTTCTTGATGCTACAGCTGGTCAATCGCTATCAACCACTGGTGACTCATTTCTGTGGGCTGAAGGGGATTCATCCGGAAGCTTTGTTCGTTGAGTTGCTGACGATGGCCGGCGAATTGGCGACTTTTTCTCAGGATTCGCGCCAGCCTCCGGAATTCACCGAATACCGGCACGGTGACCTGGAGTCCTGTTTTGTGCCCCTGATCGCATTTATACGCGAATCTTTAAGTACCGTGCTGGAGCAAAACGCAACCGCGCTGCCATTAAGTGCGCCCAAATTTGGCATTCGCACGGCTCAGATACCGGATCAGGAACTTTTGAGTGCGGCGAATTTTGTGCTGGCGGTTAAGGCCAGTGTGCCGCCTGATGAAATACGCAAGCGCTTCCCGGCACAGACCAAGATTGGTTCCGTGGAGACGATACGCGACCTGGTACTGTCACAATTACCCGGGATTCCAATTAGCAGCCTCGCCGTCGCTCCACGGCAGATCCCGTATCACTCAGGCTTTGTCTACTACGAGTTGGTCAAGCAGAGTGAGAGTTGGGGCATGCTGAAGAGCTCAAAGGCGTTTGCCATCCATGTCGGCGGAGAATTTCCTGATATCCAGATGGAATTCTGGGCCATCAGGAGGTAATGGAGATGCAGGATAGCGACAACCCCTTTGGGGATGGCGACACCGACAAGACCCTGCTTCGACCTTCACCGGGGGGGCGTTTTCGCGCTGCGCCACCCCCTGAGCCCGCCTTGGCGGTACAGTCTCGAGTGCCGCTACGATCTGCAGAGGCGAGTGTTGCTTTGCAGGGGGACGATAGCAATCCGCTGCTAGCCGCGTCGACGCCACTGATCGCACTGGCCGGTGAGCTGCGCAAAACCGCTCAGCAGGATAACCCCAGTGACCTGTTCAACGAGGTGATGTTGGAGATTCAGCGATTTGAACAGCATGCCCGCAATGCCTCAATACCTGCCGAGGTGGTGTTGGCGGCACGTTATACCCTCTGTACTTTGTTGGATGAGGTGGTCTTGGGAACCCCTTGGGGTGGTCGTAGCGTATGGGCCGAGAAAACACTGCTGAGTACTTTTCATAATGACGGATGGGGTGGAGAGAAGGTGTTCCAATTGATCGACAGGACTAAGCCGGACCCCGTCGCAAATATCGACCTGCTCGAGCTGTTTTATGTCTGTTTGTCACTGGGATTTGAAGGTAAATACCGACTGAACGAGAGAGGGCGTGTCACCCTCGATGCCATTCGGACAGAGCTATACCAGTTGATCAGGATGCACCGTGGAGAGCACGAATCGGCCCTGTCTCCCTGTTGGCAGGGAGTCGTTGATCAGCGTGCCAAGTTGGCCAAATACGTACCTTTGTGGCTGCTGGGACTGATATTGGTCGGCGTTTCGCTGCTGGCCTATACCGGAATCTTGTACCGTCTCAATGGGTTGTCTGATCCAGTGATGGTGGAATTGGCCAGTTTGGGCAAACATATTCCGAAGATGACGGAGTTGCGCGCCCGGCAACCGGTCGCTATTACGCCAGCTGCCGAACGGATCCAAAAAATCCCAGGTCTGCGGACGTTGCTGGCTGCTCAGGTTTCTCAGGGGCTGTTGGAGATTGTAGATGTGCCGGGCGGAACCCGGGTGGTACTGCATGGGGACGGACTGTTTGGATCGGGGCTGGCACGGATCAACCCCCAACGGATGGCGCTGCTGGAGCAGGTCGGTAACGCCTTGTCCGGCCTGCCGGGGCAGATTTTGATTACCGGACACAGCGATGATGTACCGATCCGTACGCTTCGCTACCCTTCCAACTGGCACCTTTCCAAGGCCAGGGCAGAATCGGTGAGTGCTGTGCTTGCTGATCAGGTGTCCCCAGGCCGGCTTGTGGCCGAGCCTCGGGCGGAAAATGAACCGTTAGTCGCCAATGACAGCCCTGCTAATCGCGCCCGTAACAGACGGGTGGAGGTGACCCTGTTCTCGGGTTGAGGTTTAAGGATGAAGAAAATCGTGGAATGGATTTTCAACCGCTATACCCTGGTGGTGATCGGACTGCTGCTGTTTGCGGTGGTGGTGCTGCTGGTTGGGCCTTTGATCGCGGTGGGGGCCTATTTCCCACTGGAATCTCTGCTGTCGCGCTGGTTGCTGATCGCTGCGGTGGTGCTGATCTGGATAGTGAAGCAGCTGTGGGACTACTGGAAGCAGAAAAAGAACACTGAGGCGATGGGTGATGCGCTCCTGACGTCTCAAGTTTCGGAGGAAGATTCCCAGTCCGCCGAAGAGGTCGCGCAGTTGAAGCAGCGATTCGAAGCCGCGATTTCGACGTTACGGCTACAAGGTGGAAAAAAAGGTAGACGCGCCAGCCTCTATGAACTGCCTTGGTATATTTTCATCGGCCCACCAGGCTCTGGTAAAACCACCGCACTGATCAACTCAGGACTGCATTTTCCTCTGGCTGACGAACTGGGCATGGAGGCTGTGCAGGGGATAGGCGGAACGCGCAATTGCGACTGGTGGTTTACCGATCAGGCCGTGTTGATCGATACTGCCGGACGCTATGTCACCCAGGACAGTCAGCAGCAGGTGGATAGTTCCGCGTGGCAGGGTTTTCTTAACCTGTTGAAAAAATACCGTAAGCGCCGCCCTCTGAACGGTGTCTTTGTCGCCGTCAGCCTCAAGGAGATTCTCCAGTTCAAGGACCATGAGCGGGTGGCGCATGTGCAGGCGTTAAAGAGGCGGATAGCCGAGCTTGATGAGCACTTCGGCATTCGTTTTCCCATCTATGTATTGGTTACCAAATGTGACCTGGTAGCCGGGTTCAGCGAATATTTTGCAGACCTGAGTAAGGAGGGGCGGGAACAGGTCTGGGGGGTGACGTTTCCACTACAGGATGCCTCGACAGGGCAGAGTGTCGTGTCCGGGTTTCGTCAGGAGTTTGACCGGCTGGTTCAGCGCCTGAAAGAAAGGCGTTTTTATCGGCTGCAGCAGGAGCGAGAACTGAGTCGTTGCGGCCGGATCATTAATTTCCCCAGCCAGATGGTGCTTGCAAAGGATCTATTGTCCTCCTTTCTGGAGGAGGTCTTTGGTGGCAGTCGCTATGAACAGACGCCGATGCTGCGCGGTGTTTATTTCACCAGCGGCACCCAGGAGGGTACGCCAATCGACCGCCTGGTGAACTCTTTGAGCCAGAATCTACAGATTCCGTCCCCGAACGTCGCGCTACGCTCGGGTCAGGGCAAAAGCTATTTTATCAAGGACGTACTAGAGCGGGTGGCGTTTGCAGAATCCGAGCTGGCGGGTACCAATCGTCGTCTGGAGCGGCAGCGGGCATGGATGCAGAACGCCAGCTATGGGCTGATGCTGCTGTGTTTCATCGGCTTGCTGGGGGGATGGCTCACCAGTTGGATAAACAACACTACCTATATCGAGGCCGTTTCTCTGCAGGCGAGTGTCGCGGACCAGAAGGTGCGAGCTATCGATCATAGAGATGTAAACCCATTGGCCGTACTCGATGCTCTCAATACGGCCCGCGCCGTGCCCGGGGCAGTTGAGGGAGGGGCTAAGCACTGGCAGATGGGGTTCGGCCTGTTCCAAGGTGACAAGCTGGGGCAGCAGGCCCGGGCGGCGTATAGGCGGGTATTGGAGGAGGCCTTATTGCCTCGTTTGATGCTGCATCTTGAACGCCAGATACAGCAAGGGGGGAATCAGTCTGATTATCTTTATGTCGCGCTGAAATCCTATCTAATGCTTGAAAAACCGCAGCATTACGACAGCAGTGTGATCGAGGCATTCTTTCGCTTGGATTGGTTACAGCCTCTGTCAGTTCAGATATCGAAACAGCAACATGCTGAGCTATCTAGCCATCTATCCAGCCTTTTTGGATCCTATCCGCGATCTTTGCCATTTCCATTGGATCAGGAGTTGATCGCCCAGGTGCGTTCGGTGCTGATGCGGTTGTTGCCCCACGAGCGGGTATACGCCCGTCTGGTGAGGGTTGATTACCCAGACCTGCCCGGATTCAGCATCTATAAGGAGGCTGGAGGTGCGCGGGCTAACCAGGTGTTTTTACGCTTCAGCGGGGCGCTTCTGAGTACCGAGATACCTGGGTTATTTACTCGCCGGGGGTATTTACAGGTGTTCTCCGGTGAAAGTGTAAAGCTGACCGATGAGCTGCTAAGGGAGCAGTGGGTGATTGGCGACCAGCAGGCCGAATTGGACAGTGGTAAGCGCCAGGAGATCGTAGAAAAAGTTCGTGAGCGTTATCTTCATGATTATGCTCAACGTTACACCGAACTTTTGAAAGATGTTGATCTTGCGCCTTTTAATACGCCACAAGAGGCTGCCCATATATTGAGCATATTGGTTTCGGATCAGTCGCCGTTGCGACTGTTGATCGAAGCCGTCAAAAGAGAGACCTCCCTGAGTGTCAGTGCCGCAGCGCCGGGCTTGGTCGATAAGGCCGAGAGCCGTGTTGACGAGGCCCAGAAGCGCTTGACGCAGTTGCTGGGGGTCAAAAGAGTCAACACCGCCAGTTCTGACCTGGGGCTGAAATTGAACCCCGTTGACCGGGAATTCTCTGCCTTTAATGAATTGGTGACTTCTGCTGAGGGCAAGCCTGTCCCGTTGGATGGGGTGTTAGAACTGCTGCGGGAGTTGTACCGATTTATGAGCACTGTCGCGCTGGAATCGACCGGCGGTGCGATTGCCCCTCATGTGGCAGAGAGCGGGCAGACGCTGGTGAAACAGTTGCAGATATCGGCGCAGGGGCAGCCGGAATTGCTGGTGGGCGATTTGCTCTCAAAGGCCTCCGAGCGTAGCGCCGCGTTGGCGTTTGGGGGGATCCGGGAACATTTGAACCAGCGCTGGAAGGATGAGCCGCTGGCGTTTTGTCGTAATGCGATTCAGGGGCGTTATCCCGTTGGGGCGAGTACCAATGCGGTCATACGGCTGGATGATTTTGGGCGCTTTTTTGGTTACGGAGGGTTGATGGACACGTTTTTTGATCAGCACCTGCGGCAGTTTATCGATATGTCGGTATCCCCTTGGCGTCTACGTCGTAGTCAAACCGTACCGGTTAGTCTGTCGGTAGCGGCTATAGCGGCGTTTGAGAAGGCCAACGCGATTAAGAAAGCGTATTTTGCTTTTGGCAGCAATACTCCGAAGATCCGTTTCAGCTTACTACCCGTTGGGATGGACAAGAATCTGAGCTTATTCGTTTTGAATCTCGAAGGCCAGCGACTCACTTACGACTTCGGCCCCCAAGTTAGATCACAATTAATCTGGCCTGGTCCCAACCCCGATAGCGAAGTCAGGGTAGAAATAACCAAGCGCGATGGATCCAGCAGAATGCTAAGAACGACGGGGCCTTGGGCGTGGTTTAGGATGATGGAGAATGCAAACTTTGGCAAAACCAGCAGGGCAGAGGTGTACGAAATGGAATTTAAGGTGGACAACCACCGAATAAATTACGAGCTGACTGCTCGAAGTGCCTTTAACCCCTTTAAAGTTACCATGTTGAGCAATTTCCGATGTCCCTCCTCCTTATAGTGACAACGGCTCAGGGAGACGCAAAGTGATCGACTCTCACGACAATGACATGCCGGAGCACCAGGGTACCGGTACATCAATCGTTTCAGGGTTTTATGGAAAGCTGCCTAATCAAGGGGATTTTGTGCAACGACGCCTGCCCCGCAGCTTTATCGATAAGATCGATCGTTGGCTGCAGGCGGGCATCGTTGCGAGTCAGCAAGTACTGGGTGAGCAATGGTTGGAGATCTACCTGACAAGCCCACTCTGGAGGTTTGCGCTATCACCTGGGGTGTGCAACGAAAATGGCTGGATTGGGGTTTTGGCGCCCAGCGTAGACGGAGCAGGGCGCTACTTTCCACTTCTCATCTGCGCACCGTTTCCGGACCACCTGAATGCTATTGGGGTGGTTCACCAAGCTTCCGATTGGTTGGGGAGGGTGGAAGAGTTGCTGATTAAGACGGTCCAGGATCCCGTGATGAGGGTTGAGGGATTCAATGAGCAGGTGCTCGCGTTGTCGTTGGATCTTGAACCTTTGTCCGAAACAAAAACCATCCCCATGCTTCAGGGGAAAACAAGCGGCGACCACTGGTTTCTGGAGGAGCAGGAGAATGTTCTTTCTGAGTATGGTCTCGACGCCTTGATTGCTTACCGCGCTCAGGCTGCATTGGGTACTATCGGGCTTTGGTGGAGTGATGGATCAGAACGGGTACGCCCCAGCTACCTGCTGGTTCCAGGGCTACCTGATCCGGATGCTTTTGCGGGTATGCTAGATGGCGCTTGGGAAAACTATCGCTGGGAGCGTATCACTGCCATCCCCCCCAAAAAAGCAGCAAGCAGTGCTGAATGTCAGTTTAAAAGCTGCAGCTTGACTCATACAGGTAATCTACGGCAGAAGAATGAAGACAGTTTACTTGAGCGGCCGGACATCGGGCTCTGGGTTATTGCTGACGGGATGGGCGGGCATAGCTCAGGCGAAGTTGCCAGTTCTATGATTGTCGAGGCGCTAGAGGC
>SDWN01000589.1 GCA_004195305.1 Neptunomonas sp.
CCGAGATCAGTAACACCATCTCACGGATCGTACGACCACGGGAGATACGCGCCACAAACATCGCCATCAACGGACCATAACCCAGGAACCAGCCCCAGAAGAATACGGTCCACCAGTCCAGCCAGCCCGGATCAGCACGAAAGGTTGCCATCGGAATGAACTGGTCCAGGTAAAGACCAAACCCATGCAGGTAGCCGTCGACGATGAACGCAGTGGGGCCGAAAAACAGGATGAAGGCCATCAGAGCCACTGCCAGAATGACGTTGGCGCGGCTGAGGATCTGGATACCTTTGGTGACACCACTGACCGCTGACAGGGTGTAGATACCGATCAGGCCGACCAGGATAGAGACTTGGGTGATATAGGTATTGGGGATGCCGAACAGTTTTTCCAGACCGAAACTCACCTGCAGACCGAGAAATCCGATTGGACCGACGGTGCCAGCGACAACCGCCAGCACGCAGCAGGAGTCAACAATCGTACCCAGCGGGCCGGTCATAACCTTATCGCCGAACACCGGGTACAGCAGCGTACGTGGCTTCAACGGCAAGCCTTTCTCGTAGTGCAGGTACATATAGACGATCCCGGTCAGACTGCCGAGGATAGCCCAGGCCAGAAAGCCCCAGTGCATAAAACTCTGCGCCAGTGCGTTGTAAGCCGCCTGGGCGGTACCGCTCTCACTACCTGCACCTGCAAACAACGGTGGCGGCGAAATGAAGTGAGCCATAGGTTCGGCGGCGGCCCAGAACACACCACCACCGGCGAGCAGGGTACACATGATGATGGAGATCCACTTGAAGGTGGATATTTCCGGCGTTTTGATGCCGCCCAGCACGACCGCGCCGGTACGGCTAACCGCCAGGAAGATACCAATAATGAAGGTCAACAGTAACAGTATCTGCCAATAGGCACCGAACAGCTTGGTTGAGGTGGCAAAACCGGTATTGACCCACCCTGACACCATCTCGATGTCGTATAGGGCTAATACAGCAAACAGGACTAATGCACCGCCGCTGATTAGGAATACCGGCAGATCGACACCTTCCAGCCATTTGGTTTTGGGCATAGCTGCCTCTGCTTTGGCCACGAAGGCCGGGGACGTAGTTTTCATTATAGTCTCCTGATGGATATCTTATATTTATGGGGTTATCAGGGTATTGCTCAGATGACGTAGGGCCTGTTTGCACTGCGCTATCGGTTTTACTTGTTAGATTGAGGACGGATTAGGCTTGGGCTTGGATTTATAGTCAGTGTGGTTTCAGCGCATCATCGAGGAAGTTCAGCCAGTTCAGCCCCATAATCTTGGCAACCTCTTCCGCAGCGAAGCCACGCGTCAGTAGGCCGTTGGTAATATTCGGGAAGTCGCGGCTGTCCCGGAACCAAGATAGAGGCTGGGGCCAATCTGCATTGGACTTAGAGCCTTCACCGTAATCCATATCCTTCGACCAGCGACCGTTACGCATCCACTCCAGCACCGAGAGCGGTTGCTGCTGGCACAGATCGGTGCCGATACCGATCTGATCGATACCCATCAGGTCTGCCGTGCTGGCAACCATGTCGCAGAAATCGTTCAGGGTGCAGTCAGGGCCGTTCCTCAGGTGGAACGGGTAGAGACTGAAGCCCAGCAAGCCGCCGGACTCGCCCAGTGCTTTGAGCACCCGGTCCGATTTGTTGCGCTTGGCGACATGGAAGCTGTTCGGGTTGGCGTGCGAAATCACGATGGGGCGCTCGGAAATCTCGATCGCCTCCAGCGTGCTACGCTCGCCACTGTGGCTCATATCCACCACCATGCCGACCCGGTTCATCTCCCGAATCACCTGCCTGCCGAAACGCGTTACACCGCTGTCTTCGGCTTCATAACAGCCGCAAGCCAGCAGGCTCTGGTTGTTATAGGTCAGCTGCATGATCATCAGGTTCAGCTCGCGCATCACCTCAACCATGCCGATATCGTCTTCAATCGGGGAGCAGTTCTGCGCCCCGAACATGATTCCGACCTTACCCAATTGCTTAGCGAGACGGATATCCTGCGCGCTTTTCACCGGCATAATCAGATCGCTGTTCTGCTCGAAATGCCGGTTCCATTCGGCAATTCGCAGCAGGGTTTCGCGGATCTGCTCGTGATACACAATGGTCGCGTGGACCATGGTAACGCCACCTTGATGAAGCTGTTCAAAGATCGCTCGGTTCCAATTGGAGTACTGGAGACCGTCAATGACAATCAGATCGGAATGCATGCTGGACACCTCCGTTACGCGCGGATGTAGGTGGTTTTTACAACGGTGTAGAACTCTTTGGCGTACGAACCCTGCTCGCGTGGACCGAAGCTGGAATCTTTACGACCGCCAAACGGGACATGGTAATCGGTACCGGCGGTCGGTAGATTCACCATCACGCAGCCGGTCTTGGCACGGCGTTTGAAATCGGTCGCGTACTTCAGCGACTCGGTGCAGATGCCGCCTGTCAGGCCGAAGTTGGTGTCATTAAGAGTCGCCAGTGCTTCCTCGTAATCCTTGACCTTGATGACGCAGGCGATCGGCGCAAAGGCTTCCTCACGGTTGATGGTCATTGCGTTGGTGGTTTCGGTGAACAATGCTGGCTGCATGTAGTAGCCATCGGTGTCCTCGGTCAACACCTCACCGCCGTAGACCAGCTTGCCACCTTCATTCTTAGCGCTTTCCAGATACTTGAGGTTCTGTTCCATCTGACGGGCATCGGCCACCGCACCGATGTGAACGCCTTCTTTCAACGGATGACCGACCACCAACTTCTTCATGCGCTCAATCACCGCCGCAACAAAGCGATCGTGGATCCCCTCTGTAACAATCAGCCGCGAAGACGCGGTACATTTCTGTCCGGTACCACCGTAGGCACCGCCCACTGCACACTCGACCGCGTTATCAAGATCCGCATCATCGAGCACCACCAGAGCGTTTTTACTGCCCATTTCAAGCTGGCATTTGACCAGGTTCATCGCAGTAGCCGTAGCCACTTTACGACCCGTTTCCAGTGATCCGGTGAACGTCAGTGCGTTGATGCCACGCGAGTTGATCATTACATCGCCGACCTGCGCACCAGGGCCCATCACCAGGTTGAATGTGCCTGCCGGTAAGCCTTGGCGAGAGATGATCTCGGTCAGCGCCCAGGCGCTTGCCGGTACCTGATTAGCCGGTTTAAAGACAACAGCATTACCAAAGGCCAATGCCGGTGCGATCTTCCAGGCACCGGTTGCCGTCGGGAAATTCCAGGGGGTGATAATGCCCACCACGCCAACAGGCTCACGGCGCGTTTCAATTTCAACGCCTGGGCGTACTGAATCAGCTGTTTCACCCATCTGACGCAGCACTTCGGCGGCGTAATAATGGAAGAATTGACCGGAGCGGTAGGTTTCGCCGACACCCTCAGCCAGGGTTTTGCCCTCTTCACGAGCCAGCAGTTTACCCAGCTCATCTTTGCGTTCGATCAGCTCATCACCGATGGCCATCAATACTGAATAGCGTTGTTCCAGCCCGCTCTTGGCCCATTCAACTTGACCTTGTGCAGCGGCTGCGATTGCAGCTTCGGTTTGTGCTTTATCAGCCTGAGCATAATGGCCGATCAGATCACTGGTATCGGCTGGGCTAATATTTGCCACGCTACCATTACCTTCTACCCACTCACCAGCGATGTAATTACGAAATACTGAATCAGACATGTTGACCTCCCAAATGTTGTTGGATGAATCATAGACCTCGTGTTCTAATAATAAAAATTAATAAATACTATCTGTCGATAAGGTTTTCTTATTCGGAGGCTGCCATGCTGCCAGAGCTTAAAATTGCCCAACTACGTCACTTCGTCTGGGTTGCCGAACTGAAAGGTTTCCATGCGGCTGCAGAAAAAGCGCATCGCACCCAACCGGCAATTTCATTGTCGATAAAAGACCTGGAAAACAAACTCGGTGAGGGACTATTCGAGAAGCGCAATGCAAAAACGGCTAAAACGGAATTAACCCCGTTCGGCAATTATTTCTTTCCCAAGGCAAAAGAACTGATCGCGCACCATGATCGTATCGCTGAAGATATGACGCTGCTGGCAGAACATAAGACCGGGCATCTGCGCCTTGCTTCCGTGCCATCGATCGCCAGTCGGGTGTTACCGGACCTGCTGCTGCGCTTTATCAGGGGCACTCCCGATCTGCATGTCAGTTTTTTTGATGACAACTCGAATGCGATTTTGAAGATGGTGGAAAACCAGCAGGTGGATTTTGGTATCGCCCACCTGTTTCACGAGCAGGACCATACCGACAAGACATTTATCCCGATCTGGGAGGACCGGATCGGCGTGGTCTGCCCCAATGATCACCCCCTGGCCAACAGCGATGCGCTGCACTGGAAGGCATTGCGCCAGCATCGCCTGATCAGCAATGGCACTTCTCGTCTGCTTGAAGACAGCGAAGCCAGCCCATTATTGGGCCATTCACAATTCTATGTATCCAATATGATCTCGTTGATCGCGATGCTCGAAGCCGGATTCGGTATTACTACGTTGCCCTGGTATGCCTTTCCCAAAGAAAGCACCACCCTGAAGTTTATTCCGCTACAAACCCCCACCGTGATCCGGCGGATCGGTATTGTGCAACTCAATAACAAATCTTTGCCACCGCCCGCCAAGGCGCTGGTCGACTTCATTCTCGCCAACAGTAAAGGCTAAGGAGCCTGTCCGTCGCTCCTAGGGCTCGCATGGGGCTTCGACCCATGATGACGCATCCTTGCGTCTCCTATTAACCCGGGTTAATAGCGCGGCCATGTAGTGAAGGCTGTTTCCAGCCATGGCTCCTAAATTCATGGAAAAAAACCCCCTCCCAAAGCGACGTTTAAACAGTCGCTCAGCATAGGAAAAATAATAATTCTGGCTGCTTTGATAAGTTTTGCTTATCGAACGATATGCCCTTTTGATTTGTGTGATATCGCATTTTTGGTCGATGATGGTTGTCACACAAGAAGACGGGTCATGAAGTTTGTCGGAACCTATGCGCAATCATCTAAGCCGGTGTATGACAGAGTTTCAATTAATCTTTCCTTATGGATGTAAGGGTTAACCACAGAAAAACTTTCCGATGAGGTTCTCTCTGACAATCATGATTACAAACTAAGGAACCTGTGAATAAGTCCCCAAGTGTTTCTGCAATTGGACTTGTTCGCAGGTTCCCTAAACCAGATGAGAATTTTAATCAGTCGGTTTCCAACACATCTCTACAGCTGCTTAATCAGATCATGCAGCTGACGACTTAATAAGCTATGAGATGTGTAGCAAAAGAGGATAAAAATAATGACGACTCCTGCCGCTATCCAGAACGCCTTGAGGGGTGATAATGCTTTGCCGCTCCGTCCACCCAGCCAAGTGATGGACTTAGAGCGTTTGGGCGCTTTTCATCAGAGCCGTCTGAGCTTCATGCGGACGCTGGTACGTCGGATTATGCGTGAACGCTGGCAGATTGAAGCAGCCCGCTTTGATTTGGATGCAGACGGTTATGGTACGGTCGTCTATGAAGTTGAGGCACCCAACGGTCTGTTCAGTTTTGTACTGTTTTCCGACTACCTGTCACCGCAAGAGCGCAACGATCGGGTTATCGCCACCCAGTGGGATCTCACCATGGCGCTGGTGGAGGGCCGGGTTGAAGAAACATATCTGGAAAAACTGCGTCAAAATGTACCTAAGCAGGAAGCGGGGCGGGTTGATTCTCGCGTATTTGTGTTGTCACGCGCCAACCGCAGTGCCAGAAATTTTGATTATGTGGTGGAACAGCTGGCCAGCGGCGAGCAACCGGACGTCGATCGAATTACCAAGGTAGGCTATCTGTACCGCACCACTGCCGTTTACGGTAGCGGCAAACTCGGTATGGCCGACTGGGAAAAGGTACGTGCTAAGCACCCGGATTTTGCCCGCCCGTTTGCCGGTGAAATGTTTGTTTGCCTGATGCTGCGTAACTTCAGCCTGCTGCAGGCTGAGCATATTGCCCGCCACAAAGCCCCTGAGACTTTCCAGCCCATGCAACCGGAAGTTAAGCGTTATTTCGGTATCGGTAATTCCACCGGTCTGGGTATGGCGCCGTTTCTGGTTAATCATCCGCTGTTGATCAACCAGTGGATTGAGATGCGGGAACTGGCACTGGCTCGCATCCGCGTGCTGGGCCGCATCAACACCCAGGTACAGCAGGAACTGAGAACCCTGGTTGAGCGGTGTGCGCAGCATACCCGCGATACCGCTACCGAAGATGAATGGCAAACCGACAACAATACGCAAGTGTTGGAAGACCTGGACGCTTTGCAGACGTATGCCGCCAATGGTTTCGAAAGTTGGGACGGGTTACTCACCTGGAGCGAGCAAAACTGCTCTCTGCAGGGGCAGGAGATGCTGGTTTCGATCATGTTGGAGATCTACCCGGAGCTGGTTGATGAGCTGGAGGATTTTCATAATGCTGAAGAGTTTCTCGATCTTGATCCATTAATGCCCCTGATGCAGCTCAAAGAGGTCATTGAAACGCGCTACAGCTGGGCACTGGCTACCGATTTCAATGCCGATGGCGCACGTGAAACCTGTTGGTACCGTTCCGAAGAAAAAATGGAGCCGCGCCTGGGCAGCATCGCCGATGAAGAAGCCAAACAGAAGCAGATGGCACTGGGCGTCGGCTATGCCGTTAGCAAGTGCTACGACCAATTATGCGAGTATGTCGCTCAGCACCCGGAGCATACCACCGCCCGCTTTATGGTGGCACGTCCGAAAATGCGCGGTATCGTTCGTCGGATTCAAAGCATGAATCGCTGTATCTACGGTGATATTCAAGCGAACCTGTTGGATCGAAATATCCTGCCAATGCACCTGTTGCGTTGCAAACTGGCCTTTTTCGGCGTGGGTAAATTCGATCCCCGTTCTCGGCTGTGGGTACGCAATACCATGTTCCAGGGGGCACCGCTGCTGGAAGATATCGGTAAACCATTCAACGACGACTGGTTTATGCCATTAGCGCCACTTCAACCGGGAAAGCACGCATGAATATTTCCATGAACGAACTCAAAGCAGCCCTGCGCCGCTGCTTCGAAGCATCCCAATATTTTGTCGGAAACTATGAAGATGCAGCCAATATGGTGCTTTGGCTGGAGAAGCATGGCCTCAATGGTTTGACCGAGTTGGAGCGTGCGCTTCCCTATATCACCGAAGACCGCGATAAACCGCTAAGCAGCGTTGTCTATGAAGACAGTACCTCCGCCATTATCGACAGCCACGGCCGCAGTGCGCTCAACTGTATTGCCGCATCGGTTGATTTGGCACACGCCAAAGCACTGGAAAATGGCATCGCCACAGTGACGGTACACAACTGCCACAACCGGATGTTTATTCTCAAAGCACTGACCGACAGAGGTCGATGTGGTATCAGTGTTGCTGCCTACTGGCAGAATGGAAGCCAGGCTGTGACCGAGCACGCCGCTGCGATCAAGGCCGGTGAACGCTATCCCAGCTACAGTGAAGCGATCACCAGTCTACCCGCCAGCACCGATGACAAACAGGCGCTGACGATCATCTGTAGCTCAAGGGTCGACCTGACGGCGTCTTTGCAGCAATCCAAGGGTAACCGCAATGCACGCTATATCAACGCTGAGCAAGTCGCCGAAAACAAAGAGCACAGTGTTGAGTACGGTATCGAGATTGACCGCGGTCTTTGGCAGGAGATCAACCGCATCGGCACTGGAATATTGGTTGAAAACACCGAGCTATCCCGTCAGGGCGCAGGCGGACGCTAGGAGGGCTCCTGCAAGAGGGTTGGCGTCCGCGTAATGCTTCGATCGATCTGCCAGGTACGCTGTACCGGTGATCTGGCAGGTCAGTGCTTGTTTTAGAACGCTGTAAGCAGTCCTCATTAATTCAAAAATACCAATATATTGAGATGATTACGGTGATTGGTCGAGTGCTTCTTTAAATGGATCGACAGCCATGGCCCTTTCAACTTTTGACTTACTGGCACTGCTTATCGTCACTTGCGGTAGCATGCTGCAAACATGGGTGGGTATCGGTTTTGGCTTGTTGGCCGCGCCGTTGCTCTACCTGATCAACCCCGCCTTTGTCCCGGGTCCGATATTGATCCTCGGATTCAGCCTGTCTTTTCTGGTCGTACTCAAACAACGCGCTAAGCTGAACTGGCGACGTATTATGCCGGCCATTATCGCCCGCCTGCCGGGTTCCTGGTGTGGTGCGGCACTGTTGGTCGCCGTCCCGCAATACGGTCTCAGTTTGATGTTCGGGGCTTCATTAGTGCTGGCCGTCATAGTGACCTGGCGCACCTATAAGGTGACAACGACCCCCTGGAGCCTGATTGTCGGGGGATTTTTTTCTGGTTTGATGGGTACCGCTACTTCGATCGGCGGGCCTGCTATAGCGCTGGTTTATCAGGAACAGAACCGGATCACTGCGCGCAATGAGATGGCTGCTTTTTTTTTGATAGGCACGCCGATCTCTATTCTGATGCTTGTTTTGCAAAACCAGATCGACCGGGCCAGCCTGTTACTTAGTTTAGAGGTATTACCAGGGGTTTTGTTTGGGTTCTGGTTGGCCAACAAGTTGGATGGCCGTATCAATACGACCTCCGTAAAACCCGTGCTATTGATGATATCGACCGCGTCTGCGTTAATGGTGCTCTACAGGGGGGGGGCAGGGCTGGCTTGCAGCCTGATTGCATAATCACCCCAACGCTGACCGCCAGTGACACCATGCTTGATACAGCCGTTGCGTGGTTATTGGTCAGTTAAGCGCAGAAACGGGCCGCTAACAACGCGATGACCTGAGCGGATCCTTTGTGTCGTTTTTTACCACTGGGGTTGGTGCGGGTCAGCGACTCCATACGGCTGCAGTCGACACTTTGCGGACGCTCATCTTTGGCCTGAGCGGGCTGCTGGTGAAACTTCGTAGTTCCGTATAGCGGACACTCAATGTAGAGCGAGGTCATGGCAG
>SDWN01000383.1 GCA_004195305.1 Neptunomonas sp.
TCAACCACCTTGGCCCGCTCAGCTTCACGCACTTTCTGGACGATAACCTGCTTGGCTGTTTGAGCCGCGATTCGGCCGAAGCCGATTGACTCGATCTGCTCTTCATGCACATCCCCGGCGACCAGCGCGGGATCTTTCTCATGAGCCTCTTCAAGTGTCAGCTCGGTACCCAACAAAGCCAACTGATCATCAGCAACCACCCGCCAGGTCCGGAATGTCTCGTAATCACCTGTAGTCCGATCAATAACAACGCGAAGATCAGACTCCTCGTCGTAACGTTTTTTGGTCGCGGTTGCCAGGGCCAACTCTATCGCTTCGAAAATGACGCCTTTTGGCACGTCTTTTTCGTTGGATACCGCCTCCACAACCAGAAGAATCTCTTTACTCATTCCACCGCCTCACTAGACTCCGGTTATTTAAACCGAGGGACAACATTCGCTTTATCAATGGAGTCAATCGGCAGCAAATACTCATGCTGATCGACTTCAATGATGACATCTTCTTCTTCAACGGCTTTTAATAAGCCGTTGAAATTGCGTCGCCCCTCAAAAGGAGAACGCAGGCGCACCTTAACCTGGTGGCCGACAAACTGAGCAAATTGTGCCAACGTAAACAGCGGCCGATCCATCCCCGGCGAAGAGACCTCCAAGGTATATTCGCCCGCAATAGGATCTTCAACATCAAACACGCCGCCGAGCTGACGACTCACCGCCGCACAATCATCTACTGAAATACCGGCTTCAGCATCGATAAATATCCGCAGACTGGTATGCCGCCCCTGAGACACATACTCGACGCCCCAAAGCTGGTAACCCAACCCCGAGACCACAGGCGCAATCAGCGCATCCAAACGTTCACTTTTGGTCGCCACACAAAACCTCTATTTCAGAAACAAAAAATGGGTCAAAGACCCATTCTACTCACCCAATCCGGCGCCATAACAAGCCAAACGAGTGTATTTACAGCTAAAAGTCGCACTTAACAAAAAGCCCCTAAAAAGGGGCTTTTCGCTTTAAATCCTGCCTCTTAAACCCGAGATTCTGCAATAAAACCCCAAAATCAAGCGACAGATTATAAAACTAGCAACCGGCTTATACATCAAGATAGCGTGTCTACCAATTTCACCACCTCGGCAAATCTTCTCTAATCAGCCTTAGGCACATCTGTACCAGGCCGCTCAAGCTCTTCGAGATCCGGCGCCTGCAGCACCGACTGCTCATCAACCATGAGCGAAGGAACACCCTGGTCAGAAATTGATGTAGCTTTTTGCTTGGCAAACACCGCCAGCGTAAAGCTGGTCGCAAATATACCTACTGCAATAATTCCAGTGACACGCCCCAAAAAGCTACCGGTCCCCTGGCTACCAAACATCGTTTGCGAAGCACCGCTCCCAAAAGCCGCACCGGCCTCCGCACCCTTACCCTGCTGTAGCAGCACCAGCGCAACCAGCGCCACTGCCAATACCACATGAGCAATCAAAATCAACGTTTCCATCTATCACTGCCTAATCTTGTCGCTTAGCACTTAGCCGCACGGCAAATTGCCACGAATTCATCGACCTTCAAAGAGGCCCCACCCACCAAAGCGCCATCGATATCTGCCATCGAAAATAACGATTCGGAATTTCCTGCATTAACACTGCCGCCATATACAACCAACAACTGCTCTGCGACATTTTCACTCTGCTGCGCAACCTGATAACGGATTGCACGATGAATCTCTTGCGCCTGATCTGGCGTGGCCGTTTTTCCGGTCCCGATAGCCCAAACCGGCTCGTATGCTACGACTGAATCGCACAGCGACTCCACCCCGAGCAAATCGACTACCGCACCAAGCTGAGCCGCAATAACCGCATGCGCCTGACCAGCCTCACGCTGCTCAAGCGTCTCACCGACACATAGAATCGGTATCAATCCGGCCTCTTTCGCAGCTTTAAACTTTACCGCAACCTGAGCATCCGTCTCGGCAAAAAGCGCGCGTCGCTCGGAATGACCCAAAATCACATACCGACACCCAAACTCATTGAGCATCGTCAAGGCAACTTCTCCGGTATACGCACCCGAATCAAACTCGCTTGCCGTTTGAGCACCCAATACAAGCGACGACTCATCGATCAAACCCGCCACTCGATCTATAAAAATCGCAGGTGGACAAACTACCACATCCACTTCTGAGAGCCCGGACAACTGGACTTTCAAACCCGCTATCAACATGGAAATACTCGGTAACGAGCCATTCATTTTCCAGTTACCGACAACCAACGGCTGACGCATGTTTTTACCCCGTCTATCAAGCGGGTGGCAATACTAAACAAGTTACTAATAACTTACAAGCAGACCACTCAACAATTCCGGCATTCAGCCCCAAATGTCTAAAATCAATAATAAAATATTATGACCTAGACTCCAACAGTCCGACCCGCCAGCCACATACCAGCCATTACCCACAGGCAACAACCAGCACGCAGCTCCAGCAACCGGTCTAACCTAGCCCTTGATTGCCAACTCCACATCCACGGCCAAGCGCTGCGCCAGCTGCTTGACCTGATCAAGATCGACACCCTCAACCATAACCCGAACCACCGGCTCCGTTCCGGACGGACGCAGCAACACCC
>SDWN01000813.1 GCA_004195305.1 Neptunomonas sp.
GCCCACGGCCTCCTCCATGTTTTTAATCGCGATACTCAGTGCGGGCTGGGATAAATGCACCTGGGTGCAAGCCTCGGTGAAGCTGAGAGTTTGGGCTACAGCGACAAAGGCACGGAGCTGTTTGATTGATACGCTCATAAATTTATTAAATTAATTGATCGATTATTTAAACTTGTTAAATCATAGCAGTTGTTCGATGCTAGGTGCTTGATCTTTTTAGGATCACTCCCTGAATAATTCAGAGTAGGGTTTGAGCACGATCGTAAATCAGGTTTAACCCACAAAAAACAACAGGAGCACGCCGAATGTCCGGTTTTGACAAGGTGGTAAACAGTTACGAAGAGGCGATGGCAGGCCTCGAAGATGGTATGACCATTATTGCAGGCGGCTTCGGCCTCTGTGGCATTCCTGAGAACTTGATCGGTGAGATCAAGCGTAAAGGCACCAAAGAGCTGACAGTGGTCTCCAACAACGCCGGTGTGGATGGTTTTGGGTTGGGCGTGTTGCTGGAAGATCAGCAGGTCAAGAAGATGGTCTCCTCCTACGTGGGTGAGAATAAGCTGTTTATGGAGCAGCTGCTGGATGGTCGACTGGAGGTTGAGTTGACGCCCCAAGGCACTCTGGCCGAGAAGATGCGCGCCGGTGGCGCCGGTATCCCCGCGTTCTTTACCGCGACCGGCTACGGTACCGACGTGGGTGAGGGCAAGGAGGTGCGTGAGTATGGCGGTCGCCACTACATTCTTGAGGAGTCAATCAAGGGTGATTTTGCCATCGTCAAAGCCTGGAAGGCAGACCGCTACGGCAACGCTATCTATCGCCATACCGCGATGAACTTCAACCCGATGGCGGCTACCGCCGGTAAGATCACGGTAATGGAAGTGGAAGAGATTGTAGAGCCGGGCGAACTGGATCCGTCGCAGATCCATACCCCGGGTATCTATGTCGATCGGTTGATTCAGGGTACGTTCGAAAAACGAATTGAACAGCGCACCGTGCGCACCGAAGGGGAGGGTTAAACGATGGCGTTAACACGTGAACAACTGGCCCGTCGGGTGGCTCGTGAACTGCAGGATGGTTTCTATGTGAATCTGGGGATCGGTATTCCGACGCTGGTGGCGAACTACGTTCCTGCAGGAATAGAGGTGATGCTGCAGTCGGAAAATGGTCTGCTGGGGATGGGACCTTTTCCAACCGAAGCGACGATCGATGCGGATATGATCAATGCGGGCAAGCAGACGGTGACTGCGGCTACCGGCGCCTCGATCTTCTCTTCAGCAGAGTCTTTCGCGATGATTCGCGGTGGCCATGTGGATCTGACTGTACTGGGTGCTTTCGAAGTCGATGTTCAAGGGAATATTGCGTCCTACTTGATCCCTGGCAAGCTGATCAAGGGGATGGGCGGCGCGATGGATCTGGTGGCCGGTGCCGACAACATTATCGTCACCATGACCCATGCCAGTAAACACGGCGAATCCAAGTTGCTGAACAAGTGCACATTGCCACTGACGGGCGCCGCCTGTATTAAGAAAGTGCTGACAGATCTGGCCTTTATCGAGATTAAAGAGGGCAAGTTCCACCTGCTTGAGCGTGCGCCGGGGGTCTCTGTTGAAGAGATCATCAGGCTGACCGAAGGTGAGCTGGTTGTGCCGGATCACGTTCCCGAGATGGAATTTTAACTCAAACGGTTGTTTGATCCGGTTTTAATAGCGTGAAACCGGCATTCGCCTCTCACTCCCGCAGCTACGGCTGCGGCTGCATCCATGTTATTAACCTCTTCACGTTTCAGGACCCTATTTAGCGATTGTGGCGCTCGACTATACGTGCTATCAATCGTTTCAATGTCTTGGCTAAAGGGTGCTGTGTGTAGATTGCATCGCTGTGGCCGCAGTAACTGGGCTATGCTGTGCGCATATGTATAGTGCGCATATATGCTGTGCGAATAATTGAGAAAGGGGATGTTTATGCCTGCCAGTTTTAACCCGGCCGCTCGTGGTATCGCCCTGGTGCAGATGCTGCTGCTAGTTGTCGCGCTGGTTTTACTGGCCGGTGTGGCCTATTTGCTGCTCAGCGATCAAACGCTTGAGTCGGTACCTGTACCGCTGCCTGGTGCAGGCAGCGGCTATACCGGAGAGCCTGCCGTCCCAGAAGCGACATCTCTGGCCCCGGTGGTGGTTGGAGTCACAGATGTTGAAACTAAGTCACCGCCAATATCTGTATCCTTGCGGCCCGAGCCGGTGGTTAATCGGCAGCCGCAGGTGCTGGCGGTAACGGTGGATCCGTCCTTGCCTGATCTGAATCACAGCGACAGTCGGTTTCGTGCTGCGCTGGCACAGTTGGATCCTACTCAGAAACTGATTTCATTGCTGGTCGATGAGGAGTTGATTCGCAAGCTGGTGGTTAGCATAGACAATATTGCAGACGGTCGGTTGCAGAGGAAGCACAGTCTGTTACTACCGATGAATGACCCATTTCGCGCGTCAGTAAAGGGTGAGGAAATGTGGTTGGATGGCTACAATTACAGCCGCTACAGCGGTTACGTTGAGCTGCTTAGTGCGATCGATGCTGAGCAATGGGTCGGGCTGTACCGGGATTATTATCCGCAGATGCAGCAGGCCTACGCTGAGCTTGGCTATCCCCGCAAAGCGTTTCACGACCGAGTGTTGCAGGCGTTAGAGCACCTGTTGCAAAGTCCGGTGTCGGGACGGGCTCTGGCCCTGGCACAACCCTCGGTGATGTATACGTTTGCTGACCCTGAGCTGGAGCAGTTGTCTGCCGTGCACAAGCAGATGCTGCGGCTGGGACCCGTTAACGCTCGCCGGGTGTTAGATGCAGTGATGCCACTCCGTGCCAGGCTTGTACAGCTGCAGTAATGTTACCTGCTGATTTATCCAAAAAGATTCATTAGTAGTTAGGGGTGTAAGTCCTTATTCTTGAGGCTTCACATCACTCCGATAAAAATAAAAATGGAGAACAGACATGGATGCTCGCATTCCTTTTTGTGGCTATCAGTCCTGTGTACAGCCGGGCTGGATTGACTTTAACGGCCATATGAACGTCGCTTACTACGTGCTTGCTTTCGATCAGGCCACTGATGTTTTCAATTCAAACCTGGGTCTGGGCCCGGAGTACACGGGCGATACCCGGTTGTCGATGTTTGTGGTGGATATGAACGTCACCTATAAGCGCGAGCTGAAAGAGGGGGCGCGAATCAACTGTACCACCCAGTTGCTCGAGTTTGATGCCAAGAAACTGCGTATCTTTCATCAGATGTTTAATACTACGGAAGGTTTTCTGGCAGCAACTAACGAAATAATTATGGTTCACGTTGACTTGCAGACAGGACGTAGCTGTCCATTTCCTGAACCTGCTTTGAAACGATTGCAGACGATAGCGCGTCAGCACCAGAGTCTTTTGATTCCAGAAGGCGTCGGGCGCCAACTGTCGCTCTAATTCTCCCCCGCTTCACGTTCTCATCCAGGGAGGCTCTAACCCCGACCTTGCTTGAGCTTTTATCCGTGTTTGGCTGGCGGGTAGTGCCGCCCGTCCGTATCATTGGGTCTTGGTCCATAAGATTAAGAGTGTCCCCGTGATAACTTCAGAGGTCAGGATGAATTCAAAACTCAAGCGTGAAGCCTGGGTTCACGAAGCGCTGTCGGCGTTGGCGGAGGGCGGTGTTGCCAGTGTTAAGGTCGAGGTGCTGGCGAAGCGACTGAAGGTCACCAAAGGCAGTTTTTACTGGCACTTTAAAAACCGTTCAGAATTATTACAGCAGGTTCTGCTGTTCTGGCGCGAAGGACGAATTCAAACCATTCAGCGCCAGGTAGCGAGTGAGCGCCCAGCGCAGGAGGTGCTCGGTGAGCTGCTGCGGTTATATCTGGATCGTTCCAACCCGCGCGGTAACGCCATCGAGCTGGCTGTACGTGATTGGGCGCACACCGACCCGCTGGCGGCGGACGTAGTTTCCCAGGTTGACGCGCAGCGACTGGTATCTGTTGCTAGCCTCTATCGTCAACTGACCCCTTCTGATGATGCGGCCCATGCCCGCGCCTATCTTTTTTACAGCTACATATTCGGCAGCAGTCTGCTTAACACCTCGTCCGCCCAGCTCGAAGATGAGGCGCATCTGCGCCAGCTCTGTGCGGCATTGCTGATTAGTTGAAGGCTTTGATACCTGTGCTGACAGCCACCCGGGTCGGGATTTGGACTCAACGATAATGCGCCAAGGGCTGTTGTCGTCAGAACGGGCTGTCGTCATGCGGGGCTTGTTTTTACCCGGTTAGCGAGTGGTTCAAAGGTTCGGGCTGGCTCAACCAGTTTTCGGCCAGAGCGATGTTGTCGAACAGTTCGGTCAAAACCCCTCCGAGAAAACAGACATTCTTGATGTGAGATAAACGGGTGATGTCGCTATCTGGTGCATGAATCAGGGCCATGAAACGGCAGTCAGGGAGGTCTTTGGCGAAGTCGCTGGCCAGGTTGTCGAGTTCCAGCAGGGACAGTGGGCGCAGATCCGCTTGGCGGTAATCGACCAGCACCCGGTTTATTTTTTCAAGCTGGTAGATAGGCTGTGTTTGTTGCCGGGAGGCTTTGATTGCGGCGGTTGTGAGGGCGCCTGAGTGACGCAGTAGTAGGTACCTTTGGTTGTGATTTGCCCTGATTTCAGTCGTTACAGGCATGCGTAATCTGCGCCTCTCTTTCGAGCAGCTCTGCTGCGGTTGGGGCGCAAAACCGGATAGGACAATGAGCGGTCTAACAGGAGATTAGTCACCGGCCGGACGGCCGGTGACACGGGATGGCGCGATCTTAGTTACCGATAAAGATCTCACGGCCGATCAGCATCCTGCGGATTTCGGAAGTGCCGGCGCCGATCTCGTACAGCTTCGCATCACGTAGCAGACGACCACTGGCGAACTCATTGATATAGCCGTTGCCGCCGAGGAGTTGGATCGTATCCAGTGCCATCTTAGTTGCTAATTCGGCGCTGTAGAGGATTACTCCGGCAGCATCCTTGCGGGTAGTTTCACCGCGGTCGCAAGCGCGGGCTACCGCATAGACGTAAGACTTGGCTGCGTTCATGCCGGTGTACATGTCGGCTATCTTGCCCTGTACCAGCTGGAACTCGCCGATCGCCTTGCCGAACTGCTCGCGGTCACGGATATAGGGAACCGCCAGGTCCATGCAGGCATCCATGATTCCCAGAGGGCCGCCTGCCAGTACCGCACGCTCGTAGTCCAAGCCGCTCATCAATACTTTTACGCCGCCATTGAGCGTGCCCAGAATGTTTTCCTTGGGTACCACGCAGTCCTGGAACACCAATTCGCAGGTGTTGGAACCGCGCATGCCCAGCTTGTCCAGTTTCTGATGGCGCGAGAATCCGGGTGCATCACGCTCGACGATAAAGGCGGTGATACCGTGCGCGCCCTTGCTGGTGTCGGTCTTAGCGTAGATCACGTAAACACTGGCATCCGGTCCGTTGGTGATCCACATCTTGTTGCCGTTGAGGAGGAAGTGATCGCCATTGTCGCGGGCGGTCAGTTTCATGCTGACCACGTCAGAACCGGCGTTTGGCTCGGACATCGCCAGGGCGCCAACATGCTCGCCGCTGATCAACTTGGGCAGGTACTTGATCTTCTGCTCATGGCTGCCATTACGGTTGATCTGGTTAACGCACAGGTTGGAGTGGGCACCATACGAGAGGCCGACCGATGCCGACGCTCGGCTGATCTCCTGCATTGCGATAATGTGGGCCAGGTAGCCCATTTCAACACCGCCGTACTCCTCGGAGACGGTTACCCCAAGCAGGCCCATATCGCCAAATTTTTGCCACAGATCTGCTGGGAATTCATTGTCGTGATCGATCTGTTCGGCACGCGGTGCAATCTCGGCGGCGGCAAAAGCGTTGACCTGCTCGCGGAGCATGTCGTTAGTTTCGCCGAGGTCGAAGTTAAAGCCTTTGTAACTGGATATCATGATGCGGGCTCCTGAGAACGGGACACTGAGAGGTGACCTATCCTAGAGAGCGGGGGTTATTCTGTCAATACGCTGCCGTATGTTACTGGTTGAATTTTGTTCATCTGAGGTGCTGGGTTGAGAAGACGGGTCTGAGGTGTGGGCTTGAGGGTGGGCCTGGGTGAAGGGGTGGTTCAGAGGGTGGGTGTGGTCAGAATATTAGCGCTCGAATGCGTACCCGAGAGAGGTGATCATTGCGACTAAAGGACCTACAATAGCGACAGTTTATTAGGCTGCCGATGAGCTTGTTACCCAGATTGGCGATCCAGACTACTGATTCAAGAGGTAAGACCCCATGTCAATCCCGCTCGCTACGACATCTTTAAGCGTCAACCTAAACAAAATTGCTCTGCTGCGTAATTCGCGGATGTCGGGCATCCCCAGTGTTACCGAGGCCGCGCGGGTGGCCATCGCCCAGGGTGCCGATGGTATCACCGTGCACCCCCGTCCGGACCTGCGCCATATCCGTCCAGCCGATGTGTATGAGTTGGCCGCGATGCTGGAGGTGGAATTCAATATCGAAGGCAATCCGTTTGAGGGGGCTGTCGGCGACTATCCTGGTTTTTTGGAGCTGGTGCGTAAGGTCAGACCCGCGCAATGCACTCTGGTGCCTGATTCTCCGGATCAGCTGACATCCGATCACGGCTGGAATCTGAAGCAAGATGGCCCGCAACTTAAACCGATCATTGACGAGCTCAAAGCACGCGGAATCCGGGTCAGCCTGTTTATGAATGCCGATTCGGACGATATTGAACTGGCTGCGGCGCTGGGCGCTGATCGGGTTGAACTTTATACCGAAGCCTACGCGGATGCGTTTGGCAGCGATCAGCAGCAAGCCGTCCTGGAGCTGTTTATGGGTGCGGCAGAACGTGCCCAGGCGGTCGGTCTCGCGGTGAACGCCGGCCATGATCTGAATCTTGATAATCTGGGGCTGTTTGCCAGTATTTCTGGCCTGGCTGAAGTATCGATCGGCCATGCCCTGATCGCCGATGCGCTGATGTTGGGATTGAGTGATGCGGTGGCCGCCTATAAAGAGATCCTGGTTAACGCTGCGAAAGAGCCGGTCTGATGAGCGACCGGATAGCGATTACAGACTCTCTTGGGCACAAGGCGAGCGCTCTTGAACTCGACGCTCAAAGCCCCGAATCAGGTGATAGTCTTGAAGCACAGATCACCCTGAGTTACGCCAATCATAGTCGCTTGAGTGAATTTGACCGGCTGGTGTATCCGGTGATATCGCGCCGCTCTGGTGGCTTGTCGCTGGGGATTAACCTCAATCCGGACAAGCGCTGCAATTTCGATTGTGTCTATTGCCAGGTAGAGCGCACCGACGATCAGCCTGTCGCAGAACCTTCGTTGGCGCAGTTGGAGCAGGAGCTGCGCCATTGGCTGGGTTCGATCTCGGCGGAGGGGTATCGGGGTTATCCACTCCGGGATATAGGCCTGGCCGGAGATGGCGAACCGACTACCGTGCGGATTTTGCCGCAGGTGCTGCAGTTGCTGCTGGACCTTAAGCAGGAATTTGATCTGCCTGAAGCCGTTAAGTTGGTGCTTTTTACCAACGCTACCGGGCTGGATAGGAAAGACCTGGCACCACTATGGCCATCGTTCTACCGCGCTAATGGCGAAGTTTGGTGCAAACTCGACTATTGGGATGCGCGGTCGCTGCAACAACTCAACCGGACCTCGGTACCCTTTGAGCGCTTGGTTGAAAAGATCATCGGTTTTGGTCGCTTGTACCCGGTGGTGCTGCAGTCCTGTTTCTTTAATTGGCAGGGACAAACACATATCGACGCAGGCTACCCCGGCTATGTCGCTTTAGTGCAGCGGTTGTTGGATGCTGGCGTACGGCTGCAAAAAATTCAGGCTTATACGCTGGCCAGGCAACCAGCCGAGGCCGAGGCGCGGCCTTGGAGTGATGCGCAAATGGATCTTCTTGCCTGTAGTCTGCGGCGCAATCTGGAGCTACCGGTGGAGCTTTTTTATGAGACCGGGCTTGAGGTCGAGGCGGCTGGATAACGCGACAAGATAATTTTTGTGCACCGCACAATATGTTTGACATAGGCTCCGTTGAGGCTTATATTTGGCTCATTGCTGCGATGCAGCATACGTCCACACTAACCAAGGTGAATAGCTATGTACGATGATTTTATGAAAGATATGAAAGCCCGCATGCAGCCCGTGATGGATCTGGCTGAATCTAACAAAAAGGCAATGGAAACTCTGGCATCGGTGCAAAAAGAGTCCATGACTGATGTGATTAACGCGAGCCTTGAGCAGTTTAAGGCGGTCTCTGAGTGTAAAGACCCTAAAGCGGCTTTAGAACTGCAGGTTAACTTCTACAAGGCCTTAGAGGCCAAGATGACAGTTACTGCAGAGAAGAGCATTGCTGCAATCAGCGATGCGAAAGACGCTTATGTTTCTTCTGTTGAAGAAGCAACTAAAAAAGCAGCGGCCGAGATCGAAGGCGCCGTGAAGAAAGCGACCGGCAAATAAGCCTAAGCGCTGAATTCTAAATCCCCCGAAGCCGCGAGGCTTCGGGGGATTTTTTTTGTCTGAGATAGTTGTTGTGATGTGAAAGAGTGAGTTGACGCGGCTGTGAAAACAGTTTCTTCGGTTAAAGCGGCATAATTTTTCAGCTAGATCGACCTAACCCCTCACCGATCCGATCGGTGAGGGGTTTGTTTTTTTAAGACGATCAAATGTTAGTTGTGTGCTCGGATTGAGCAGCCTTGGGTGCTCTCCTGCGTCTTTTGCCTCATCAATGACAGACGCGGTTTCTCGCTAATACCCTGCCAGGTTAATAGCTTAATCAGCATCCGTGCGGGGGTGCGTCACTGCGATTTAACTGTCTCTTATACACATCT
>SDWN01000325.1 GCA_004195305.1 Neptunomonas sp.
TCCGCAGGTGCCAGTACCACAGGCCCTTGCCACGCAGCCAGATCTTCGAGGGCGCAGCGCAAAAAATGCTCAGCCAGAACGCGAGCCCGCTCAGGCCCTACGCTAGCCGCCAGGCGCTGCTTACCCTGGCCTATTAACGGGCGCTTAAACAGTAAAACCAGCGTAGCCTGAAAACCGCTCGCAGCGGTTTGCATGATGTTATCCGACACAAAAAATCCTTAATAGCTAATTTGTTGATACTTAGACGCAACCTGATAGCAAAGCGTTACAGGTGCATTCAACACAATCAACTTACTAGGGCTGCACGCTGTTTTCCACCAGATCCCTGGCACAAAGCACCTATCAAAACGGATCAGATAGAAAATCCAACCCTTTGTTATAGCAACAAATAACCTTCGCATAAACCCCCTACCAATATTGTATTAATTCAACTCATGCTGACATGAGAAGGTTTCCGCATATAACCAATACGGATTAAACAGCCTCGTGCTTATAATAGCCTGACATTAACGCTCACTAGGAATCTGAAATGACTCTCGCTCAGCAGCAACGGTTCGCGGCCTCTACCCAAGGTGTTTATTTCTTTGGCACAACGCCACCCAAGGGCAGCACCGACGATATGCAGATGGACGAGATCGCCACCAAGCTGCTGCAACGACTGGAAAACGTCGATTATGATGGCTTGATCGTCTACGACATTCAAGATGAGAGCAGCCGTACCGATAAGCCGCGCCCCTTTCCCTTTATCGGGACGCGCGATCCACGCGAATATTCAGCGCTGCTGGCGCAAAAGAGCGAACATACAGTTATCACCTATAAAAGCGTCTCGCAGCGTGACCGGGCCAGTTTCGATCAATGGCTGAACCAGGCCTGGAATGATTACGGCGTGCGCAATCTGGTGCTGGTGGGCAGTCCATCAGCCGACGCCCAGATCAAGTTATCACTGCATGACGCCTACCAAACCCTGGCAGAAACCGCGCACAAGTTTAGCCTGGGCGGCGTCACCATCGCCGAACGTCATGCCTGCAAAGGCAACGAACACAAGCGCCTAGTCGACAAGTCCGACAGTGGCTGTGACTTCTTCATCTCCCAGGCAGTCTACAACGCCCCGGCCACGATTAAACTACTGCAGGAATACGGCGAACTGTGCCAGCAGCAGAACCGCCAACCCAGCCGGGTCATTCTGACTTTCACCCCCTGCGGCAGCGCTAAGACTCTGGAGTTTATGGAGTGGCTGGGGATCTCGGTGCCGGCAGAGACGGCCGATACGATTTTGCAATCGGACACTCCGCTGATGCAGTCGATCCGCATCTGTCAGCGCAATCTGGAGCAGATCCTGGATGCCTGCCTGCCGTTGGGAATTCCGGTCGGTCTAAACATCGAAAGCCTGACCAACCGCAAAGAGGAGATCGAAGCCTCGATCCGGTTATTCAAATTACTCAAGGGGACCCTGGAAGAGCGCCTGGCTGCTTGCTAACCACGCATTAGCACTCGCAGCTAAACAAGCCCGCATGTAGCGGCACACCAGGAAATGAGGTCATCGATACCGCCCCGTGAAAGGGATGAGGCGTAGTGCCTCATCCCTTTTCTGCACGGCTAGTTTTCTACTTCCGCTCAGATCGCTTTAGCCTGCGCTACCGCGTTACCGATATAGTTATGCGGCGTCATCTCGCGGATCGCCTGCTTGGCGCCTTCTGGCAGATCCAGAGGCTCAACAAACTCGGCCAGAATTTCCTTGGTGATGGTGTTGCCACGCGTCAACGCTTTGAGCTTCTCGTAGGGCTCATCGATGCCGTAACGGCGCATGATGGTCTGGATCGGTTCAGCCAACACTTCCCAGCTGTTATCCAGATCGGCATTGATCCGCTCGGCGTTGAGCTGCAGCTTGCTGATCCCTTTGAGGGTGGCCTGGTAGGCGATCAGACTCTGGCCAAATCCAACGCCCAAGTTGCGCAGCACAGTCGAGTCGGTCAGGTCACGCTGCCAGCGCGAGATCGGCAGTTTGGTGGCCAGGTGCGCCATGATCGCGTTGGCGATACCCAGATTACCTTCGGAGTTTTCGAAATCGATCGGGTTGACCTTGTGCGGCATGGTAGATGAGCCCACTTCACCGGCGATGGTACGCTGCTTAAAGTAACCCAACGACACATAACCCCATATATCACGATCGAAATCGATCAGGATGGTATTGAAACGTGCGACCGCATCAAACAGCTCAGCGATGTAATCGTGCGGTTCGATCTGGGTGGTGTAGGGGTTCCAGGTCAGCCCAAGACCGGTCACAAAACGCTCGGCACCGGCCTGCCAGTCCACGTCAGGATAGGCCGACAGGTGAGCGTTGTAGTTGCCAACCGCGCCATTAACCTTGCCCAGCAACTCGACCGCCTGGACCTGCTGCAATTGCCGCCGCAGACGCGCCACCACATTGGCCATCTCTTTGCCCAACGTGGTCGGGGACGCTGTCTGGCCGTGGGTGCGAGACAGCATCGGCTGCTCGGCAAAGTCGTGCGCCAGGGTGGCGATAGCATCAATCACCTGCTGCATCTGCACCGCAACCACCTCATCCCGTGCCGTGCGCAGCATCAGTGCGTGGGACAGGTTGTTGATATCTTCCGAGGTACAGGCAAAGTGAACGAACTCGCCGACTGCATCCAACTCGGCGTTATCTTTAAAACACTCCTTGATGAAATACTCAACCGCTTTGACATCGTGATTGGTAACGCTTTCGATCGCCTTAACCCGCAGCGCATCAGCTTCACTGAAGTCGCTGACAATGCTTTCGAGCACCTGATTGGCTTGCTCGCTAAGCGCGGGCACTTCGGTGATCTGGGGGTTATTGGCTAACTGCTGTAACCAACGAACCTCTACTTCGACACGAAAACGAATCAGGCCGTATTCGCTGACGATCGGACGCAGGGAGGCGGTTTTGCTGCCGTAACGGCCATCAACCGGAGACAGGGCGGTAAGGGCTGAAAGCTCCATGGACACATTCTCTTAAATGGAAAGGGATTTGATCAGAAAAAAATAGAGCGAAATTATACACGAAGCCCCCCCTTTTAGGCAGTGCCTTAAGCGCGACGCAGCTGCCTGCTCTTGCTGCCCTTCCCCTACCATCACCGTCACGTATAATCAGAACCAGATCTGTTTTTTTGCCGAGGAGAAGTCGATGCGCTGTCGTCGTTCATTGCGGCTGCGATCACTCGCCGCCACCTTGCTGGGTATCGGACTGACGTGCCTGGCGAGCAGCGAAGCGCTGCCAGCCGAACCAGAGTTTCGCCTGATCGGCGCGGAGCTAGCGCCTTACGCCTATCAAGAGCATAAGCAAACAAGAGGATTAGGGGTTGAGATCATGCAGGAGATCGGCCGACGCCTGGGACATTCCGGCAAAATCACCCTGATGCCGTTTAAACGCGCATTCCAAAACGCCCGCAGCCGCAACAACCTGCTGATGGCGCCGGTAGCACGCGTGCCCTCACGGGAGGGGAAGCTCCAGTGGGCCATTCATTTTATCGATGATCAGTTTTTTTACGTCAGCCGTGCCGGATCACTGCCGCTGACCCACTCGAAGGCCCGCCAAGGCGGCGTAATCGGGGTTCTGGCGGGCTCCGCGCCCCTGGCGCAGCTGCTACAGACAGGCGTTAGCAACTATCTGGAACAGACCCGAGATACAGCAAACATCGATATGCTCAGGGTCGGCCGTATCGACGCCTGGTTTACCTCGGCGATCCTACTCAGCGCAGCGTTCAAATCTAATCCTGAGCTGGCCCCGACGGATTTTGTGATCGGCCCAGCCCAGAGCCGCCACTGCGTCTATATAGTCGCGTCCAACGACACCGCCGCCGCGCTACTGCGCCCTTGGCAGCAAACCTTCGCCACGATGCAGACCGATGGCACCGCGCATGAGATTGTAAGCCGCTATCTGAATCTGGAACTGCAGGCGCTGCTGGATTCCAGAAAAAGGGCTGGCGACGATTGCGAGCAACACTAGCCATCTGCTTGCAGCAACTAGCTGGCCGGATGGACGGTACTTCAGATATAATCACTTATTGACAATTATACCGATCACAACCCAAGGAGAAGCCTGTGATTTTCACCCCCTGTAACGGAACATGCACCGACCAAGGCAGCCACTGTGAAGGCTGCGGCAGAACTCACGAAGATGTCGCGGTAACCCGGAAGCTAACCAAGGAGATCGTCGGCTACATCCAGAAAAAAGAGTATGAAAACCCGCAGGACCTGCTTAGCGCGCTGGGGCGCAGTGTCGAATTCCAACTAAACAAGGCGACAGAAAGCGCCAAACTCTGAACATCAACGTTAAGGGGCTCTCGCCCACACGAGCTGAAAGCCCTGTTTTTATAATGTTTTTCCATCTGCTTTAACGTATTAGGGCTATATTCCCGGCATGGCCTCCCTGTTAAAAAGGCACCTAATACAGACAGGAAAAAGGACAAAGGAATGCTTGACCACTCCATCAACGCAACAATCCTACATATTCATGAGGGGTTGCGTGATCGCTTCGAACACCTGTGCCGCATCGCTGTAGCCATCTACGACCAGCCCAGCGACACCCTCAAGACCTTTGCTCACAGCACCAACGGGAAAGCACCGCTGACCTTCTACGAGGTAAAACTGTCGGACGTACCCTCGCTGCAACAGCTTGCCAAAAGCGGCCAACCCCGGGTACTGGACGACCTGGCGGTGCTACAGGACTCTTCGTCGGAGCACAGCCACAAAGTACTGAATGCCGGCTACCTCTCCAGCTACACCGAACCACTACTGATTGACGGACAGCTGATCGGTTTTCTATTCTTCGACGCAACCCTCCCGGGGTACTTCGACAAACCGACGGTGGAGCAGCTGCAATCCTATGGAAAGATACTTGCCGCCATTATCGCGATTCAGTTTGCCAACGTCCGTACGCTAGGCGGCGCGGTGGCTATGGCACGCGAGTTCACCCGCTATCGTGATGAAGAAACCGCCAACCACTTGCGCCGCATGTCCCGCTACTCAAGGCTGATCGCCAAAACCATTGCGCCGCGCTATAACCTTGACGACGAGGACGTGGAGTTTATCTTCCGCTTTGCGCCGCTACATGATATCGGCAAAATCGCCATTGCGGATGCCATCCTACTCAAGCCTGGCAAGTTGACCGCCGACGAATACACAGCGGCCAAGCTACACGTGGTGCGCGGTGCGGAGATGGCGCAAATGATGGTGGACGAATTCGGTCTCGATAACGTGCGCCATATCGACATGCTGCGAAACATCATCCTGTGCCACCATGAACACTACGATGGCCAGGGCTATCCGGCGGGACTCGCAGGTAAGGATATCCCGATCGAAGGTCGAGTGGTGGCCGTGGCAGACGTATTCGATGCACTGACCAGCGAACGCCCCTATAAACGCGCCTGGTCTTGTGATGATGCGTTTGCGTATCTATTTAAGCAGTCCGGTAGTCATTTTGATCCCATCTGCATCGAAGCCGCTCTCGCCTGCGCCGAACAGTTTAAACAGATCCAGGCAAGCTACCGCGATACGCCGTTTCTGGATCCTGAAACCAGTGATGAGCCCACACCCAGCCACACCGAGGCCTCCTGAGCAGCACCTGAAGACGCACTCGTCATCCTCATTAGAGTGCAGGACTGATCAAGCCTCCCTTTTTTGAAAAAAAGGGAGGGGCTAGCAGGTTGTGTGCAACTCTCTGCCCAGCAAAAAATCCGCACAGGAAAAGCCCCCTGCGATACCAGGGCCGTGCTGCCGTACATTTATAGCATCGACAAAGGACGGTAGGGGATCCGATACAGCAGGGTGAACAGCACCGGCACCACGATCAGGGTCAGGACCGTGGCAAAGCCCAGTCCGAACATGATGGTTACCGCCATGGACTCGAAGAAGGCATCAAACAGCAGCGGAATCATCCCCAGGATGGTGGTGATCGCCGCCATGGCCACCGGCCGCACCCGACTGATCGCCGAGTGAAACACCGCCAGGTAGGGATCCTTACCTTGAGATAGCTCCAGGTTGATCTGATCCACCAACACGATGCCGTTTTTAATCAGCATTCCCGACAGGCTGAGCAGCCCCAGCAGCGCCATAAAACTGAAAGGCGCGCCCATCACCAGCAAACCGAACGAAACGCCAATCAACCCCAGCGGCACCGTGGCCCAAATCACCAGCGGCGCCCGAATCGAGTTAAACAACAGTACCGTGATGATAAACATCGCCAGGTAGCCCAGCGGCAAGCCACCAAACAACGCCTTCTGAGCATCAGTGGAGGATTCATATTCGCCGCCCCACGCCATCGTATAGCCTGGCGGCAGCGGTATCGCTTCGATCGCTGGCCTCACCCGCTTAAACAGGCTGGCGGCGGTTTCAGCCCCCAGCACATCAGGATCCGCCATCACCGTAATGGTGCGCTTACGATCCCGACGCATGATCAGCGAGTCTTCCCAGTCGGCGTCAAAGCCGCGGGTCACCTGGGTGATCGGGATATAGGCGCTGGCGGCCTGACTGTAGATCTGCAGCTCAGCCAGACTGTCAATTGATAACCGCTCGGCCTGGGGCGCACGGGCGACGATCGGTAGCAATTGAGTGCCTCGCCGATAAAGCCCCACCTGCTGGCCGGAGAATCGGGTCTGCAGTAGCTGGTCGAGATCCTGCTTGCTGACCCCTACCCGCCTGGCCGTGGCCTCATTGAACTGCGGCCGGATCACCTTGGTCCGCGCACGCCAATCATGACGAATATTATGGGCGCCGGGATCGGCCTGCAACACCGCTATCGCCTGTCCGGCCAGCTGCCGCAGTCGATCGGGATCGGGACCGCTGAAACGCGCCTCGATCTTGGCATCCGTGGACGGACCGATCTCCATGCGCTTGATCTTGAACTGGGCCTGGGGGTAGTTGTTGGCCATATACGTACGCAGATCCGCCATGACGGGATCCAGGGCCTCCCGGTCCTGCACCCGAATGATCAGCTGACCGAAGGCGGCATAGGCTTTTTCCGGACCGTAGGTCAGCATAAAACGCGGCGCGCCCCGGCCCGTGGTCGTGGTGATCTGCTGCACCCGGTCCTGCTTGACCAGGTAGGCCTGGATCGACTCTAGATCTTTCTGGGTCTCGCGGATATCCGAGCCCTGATAACGCCAGTAGTCCAGGTAGAACATCGGCGTATTGGAGGGCGGAAAAAATGACTGCTTAACCTGGCCAAAGCCTGCGACTGCGGCGGCAAAGAGCACCACCATTAACAGCAGGGTCGGCACTCGATGGCGCATGCTGACATTCAACAGCGCCTTGTAGACGGTGAAGATCGCACCTTGATAGAGCTCGGCGTCATCCTCATCATCGATCTTAGCGTTCGGGTTCTCCCTGAACATCAGATCGGCAAAGAAGGGCGTCAGGGTGATAGCGGTGATCCAGCTCAACAACAGCGAGATCAACAACACCCAGAACAGGCTGCCGGCAAATTCGCCGGTGGCATCCGCCGATAGACCGATGGGCGCAAAGGCGGCAACAGCGATCACCGTGGCACCCAGCAGCGGCAGATTGGTCTGGCGAGTGATCGCCAGCGCCGCCTGCAGCTTGGTCTGACCTTTTTTAATCCCGACCAGAATACCTTCAGTTACCACGATGGCGTTATCCACCAGCATCCCCAGGGCGATGATCAGCGCCCCCAGAGAGATCCGCTGCAGGTCGATGGCGAACAGTTTCATAAAGATAAAACTGCCGAGCACCGTCAACAGCAGAATCAGGCCGATCAGCACACCACTTTTGAGCCCCATGAAAACTAACAATACCGCAATCACGATCGCCACCGCCTCGGCCAGGCTGAGCATAAAGCCCTGCATCGACTGGTCCACCTCGTTGGGTTGGTTATACACGCTGGCGACCTCCATGCCGATGGGGCGAACATATTCCAGCTCCGCCATGCGCTGCTCGAGCACCTGGCCGATCTCCACCACATTGACCCCGGAGGCAAACGAGACACCGAGCAACAAGGCCTGGCGGTTGTTGTAGTTGGTGATGTTTTGTGGCACTTCGGCATAGGTGCGGCTGATCTCGGCCACGTCGCCGAGATAGACCAGTTCAGAGCTGCCTGGATTGGAGATCAACAGCCCTCCCAGCTCTTCAACGCTTTGGAATTCACCGGAGGGGTGCAAGCGGATATATTCACCGCCGACCTTGACGCTACCGGCATTGGAGACCTGGTTTTGGGTCTGCAGCAACTGGTAGATACGGCTCTGGGGAATCCCCAGGGTCGACAATTTGTTGCGGGCGATTTCAACGACCACCTGCTCCTGCTGCTCGCCCGCCACGGAGACCTTGCCTACCCCCTTGATCAACACCAGCTCGCGGCGCAGGTAGTCGACATAATCCTTGAGCTCTTCATAAGAGTAACCGTCTCCGCTGACTGCCAGCAGCACACCGAAAACATCACCAAAGTCATCGATCACCTTGGGCCTCATCACCCCGGGAGGCAGTCGGGGTGCCAGGTCGCTGATCTTGCGCCGCAGCTCATCCCAGATCTGTTTTAGATCCTCCTTGCGGTAGGTGTTTTTCATCTCGACGATAACCTGCGACATCCCCGCCGACGAGATCGAAGTAACAAAGTCGACGTAGGGCAGCTGCTGCAGGGCATTTTCTAGCGGATAGGTGACCTCTTCCTCCACCTGCGTTGGCGACGCCCCCGGATAGGCGGTGGTGATCATCGCCATCTTGAGGGTGAATTCAGGGTCTTCCAGCCGACCCAGGCCATTAT
>SDWN01000327.1 GCA_004195305.1 Neptunomonas sp.
GTCTTAGTGCTCTGCCGTTACCAAGCACTTTAACAAGAAAATTAACGTCCGTTTCCATGTTTCTGGCCAGAGGGCATGGCTTCAGTGTTCACAGAACTTAATGGCTCCTACGCGCCGACTTTTGCCACTGCCGGTTTCCCGAGGCAATGACCGCTATAGAGAAACCGCCGTTAAGTTGCGGCTTCGGACTGGCAGGTCAATCAGACCTGCTTGCTAGCAGGCATGAGCAGGCTCTGTTGGCAATTAAATGGTCATGTTGTCCATGTAAATCTACTACATGCTCTCATGTGCCAGTCGATTGGCAGCAGTATTTTGCAATCTTATGCTTCAATTATATGCAGCCTTCCGGTGCAACCATTACTTGACCCTTTGAATTCGTGGTTGGTCTTATGCTGACTTATGGCTCAAACGACAGATATCCCGCCCTATTCGCAAGTGAGCAGAAAGAATTCCAACCTGACAGAAATTTGTTTCATGGCTAGGCCGTTGAAAGGATCTGTATTTTTTTGTGCAATGGTGCGTCTTTGCTGCGCTGATGTGCTTGCTAATCGTTCCCCTTAGCGAGCCTATAGCGGACATTACCACCCAGTCATCCACCAGCCACCGCGCGTACCGGAACAGCGCCCTGCCTAGCGCAGCAACAAAAAAGGCCCTCTTCATAACAAAGAGGGCCTTGAACGATAAAGACTTATGCGCCTGGTTGAAAACAGGCTCGCATTCGACGGGTTACATCAGATTATTCACAAACACCACCAGCACTGCAGCTGGCGTCACGAAGCGCAGGACAAACATAAAGCTCTTGTACGCCAGACCGTTACCCAGCGCGAGTTGCTCTTCGCCCGCTTGCCGGGACATAAACCAACCCACAAACAGTGCCACGAACAGGCCACTGAGCGGCATCATCACGTTGGCGGTAGCAAAGTCGAGCAGATCGAACAGGGTCTTGCCTTCAAAGCGCTCGAACATCGCCAGCGGGGTCACATCCGCCCAGACGTTAAACGACAGCACCGTGACGATACCCAGCAACCAGACACTGATACCCGCAATCAGGGTACCGGTCAGGCGTGAAATCCCTTTGTGCTCGGTCAACCACTCAACGGCAGGCTCAAGCAGAGAAATCGCCGAGGTTACCGCCGCAATGACCAGCAACGCAAAGAACAGGGTTCCGAACAGCACACCGCCGGGCATCTGGCTAAACGCCAGCGGCAGGGTCTGAAAGATCAAGCCAGGACCGGCACCGGGCTCCAGGCCGTTGGCAAAGACCAGCGGGAAGATCGCCAGACCCGCCAGCAATGCAACCGCCGTATCCAGTACGGAGACGGTGATCGCCGTCTTAACCAGCGAGACATTCTTAGGCAGGTATGAACCGTAAGCCATCATCACCCCCATGCCCAGACTCAGGGTAAAGAACGCATGCCCCAGCGCGGTCAGCATCCCCTCCGTGGTCAATTTGGACAGATCCGGGTTGAACAGGAAGGCGAAGCCCTCGGCAAACTTATCGGTGCTCAAAGCGTAACCGACCATCACCAGTAGCAGTACGAACAGCAAGGGCATCAGGATATTAATCGCTTTCTCCATCCCGGAACGGATGCCCCGCGACACGATAACAATCACCAGTATCATAAACAGGCTGTGCCACATCAAGAGCGCTTTAGGATCGGCCAGTAAACCGCCGAACATCGCCCCGATCGCCTCGGTGCTGGCACCCGCAAAAGTACCCGATGCGGCCGCACCCACATAGGAAAGCGCCCAGCCACCGATCACCGAATAGAATGACAGAATCAGGAACGAGGCCAGCATCCCCATCCCGCCAAGCCATTTCCAGCGTGGGGACAAGCGATCCAGTTTAACCAGTTCGCGCATGCTGTTGAGCGGGCTTTTACCCCCTCGACGACCGATCATCACCTCGGCGATCATGATCGGAATACCGACGATGGCGATACACAGCAGATACATCAGGACGAAAGCCCCTCCGCCGTTTTCGCCAGTGATATAGGGGAACTTCCAGATATTCCCCAGGCCGACGGCGGAACCGCTGGCGGCCAGCACAAAGGCCATTCTTGACGACCACATCGAGCCTGATTTTGAATCCTCTGTCACCTCACCGGCGACTGCATTCTGGGACTGTAGAGTCACAACTATCTCTCCATTCTTATCGTTATCGGATGGGCAACAACTGTCGCCCTAAATTCAATCGGTGCAGATCGCGGCCCGCGACCCAGCGGATTTAAACAACAACGGCTTCAGGCTTGAGAAAACGCTCCTCAGCCAGCTCGTTTGCGACCTCACCGGTGGGGCGATCACTGGCGTCCGCACGCTGGAAAATCTCGTTAAGGGTGTCGCCAATGGATTCGATATGCGCCAGCACCCGCTGATGATCATGGCCGACACGCTCGTAGTAGATGTCGATAATGCCACCGGCGTTGATGGCGTAATCCGGGGTGTAGAGAATCCCCTGCTGACGCAACATGGCGTCATGATGCGGGGCGGCTAACTGATTGTTGGACGCACCGGCGATCACCCGCGCCTTGATCTGCGGAATGCTGATATCGTTAAGGATGGCACCCAGCGCACAAGGCGCCAGCACATCCACATCCAGCGCCAAGATCTGCTCGGCGGATACAGCGGTCGCACCCAGCTGCTCGACCGCCCGCTGCACCTGATCCTGGTGAATATCGGTCACATACAGCTCGGCCCCCGCAGCAGCCAGATGCTGCGCCAATCGATAGCCAACGTTACCCACACCCTGCACCGCCACTTTCAGGCCGCGCAGATCGTCACGTCCGAGCCGGTGCTTGACCGCAGCCCGCAGGCCGACAAAAGTACCATAAGCGGTCGCCGGTGACGGGTCTCCGTTGCAGGGCTGGCCGTCGATACCGGTACGTTCGGTGATACCCGCGACATTACGGGTATGGCGCCCCATAACCGTCAGATCGGCCACCGAGGTCCCGGAATCTTCAGCAGCGATATAGCGATCGCCCATCATGTTCAAAAAGCGACCCATCGCTTCCAGCAGGGCTTCGCTCTTATGCTGGCGTGGATCGCCGATAATGACCGACTTGCCACCACCCAGACCCAGATTGGCCAATGCAGATTTATAGGTCATCCCCTTGGAGAGTCGCAGCACGTCACGTAGCGCGTCCTCATCACTGGCGTAATTCCACATCCGACAGCCGCCCAGTGCAGGCCCTCGGTTGGTGTTGTGAACCGCGATAATCGCCTTCAGTCCGGTGGCCTTATCGGAGAAAAAATTGAGCTGTTCGTGTTGGTCAAATTCGGGATGGCTAAATACAGACATGGGGTAACGTCCTTCATCAGAGTGCGTGTGGTTTATGTCGATTACCGCCAGGGATCAAACAGGCTTTTACGCAGGTTGCTGCAAGCAACCGCTAAGCTAAATCCTGGGCTTCTGGTAACTTCGCAAAACCGGAAAGTCAGTAGCATTAACACGCTATGTTTAATATTTTTAACTCTATCTATGCGGTATTAAACCCTGAGACAGAAGGTATCTGATCGATAACGGGGAGATGCCCTACCGGACACAGAAACGAGGGACGGGACTAACGGCCTCGGTGAAGACGAAAATCTATTACAAAGCATACTTATCACCTTTACCCATACTGGATCACAGCAGTGGAGTCAGATTTAATTATTGTTATGCGGCCGGTATGGCCGTTTTTCTGCTCGCTGTTGTACAGCGATACAGGTGGGCTAATGTATAACCTCACACAACGCAGCGTCAAGTATTCTTTACAAAATGGGTGTTTTTTCCAAATAATGGCCGTTAAAACCATACTTACTCTGAGGTTGAACCCTAAAACCAAACAATCATCTGCGCCGCAGATCCCTGTTTACCAGGCTTGAGGCCCTGCCATAGCGAGCCCATCCTATACTGGTCAACATCTGAACAATCGCTGCAGCCCCGGTGTTTATGCGTCTTTGCGATCGCTCAGGTAGCGCTGCACACAGAGATATCCACAGATTATGTGTATTACTAACAGGCCCCCAGAGGAGAGGCCCGGAAAGATGGTCTTGGAAGCGGCTTGACAAGTTAAAGCATGCCTGGTTTCGGTTGATACGCACAAGCCCCTTAAGCCGCATGGCCATTACACAGATCAGCCGGTCCCCGAGCGTGTGGCCCTGGCTATCGCTGATGGTTTTGAACCGGTCCAGATCCACGATCAGGACGGCGCATTTATGCGGGTGCCTGCGGGAGCAGAGCAGAACCTGCTCCAGGCGGTCGTTGAGCAGGTTGCGATTGGGCAGCTAGGTTAATATCCACAGACTTGATCCGGATCATGTTGCTTTGCCCGCCGCTGGGATATTCTCAACGCCTGTTTAAATCAACTGGAGTAAATATCATGGGATGTTGTGGATCATGCGGTGGTGAAGATAAAGATCGCGAACAGGAAGCGCCGGTAAAAGACGAAGAGAAGTAGCCACTTTTCGCGTCCTGACCGTGAATATATGGCCCGCCCCCTGACGACTACAGGTTGTTGTAATAGCGGGGTGGGGCAGCGCAAATGCAGGTAATGCCTGGGTGGGAACACTTTCTTTCCCGCTTCCAGATAAGCGCCTCAAGCGCTGCCGGTAATTGCTTAGCAAGTCCCCCTGCCGCAGTGGCAACTGACCTATAGCCAATCCAGCAGATGGCCTGACGCCTCCGACCGGCGAACCGGCGAACCGGCGACAATGATTAATCTACGGTAACGGCAAGCCCCTCGACAAACAGCTGCATCTCACCACTTCGCATCTGCTGCCACTGCTCATTTTCGGTCAGCGGTTCTGTGGCGATGACCGTGACTACGTCTCCCGGCTGAGTCTGCTGACAGAAATCCACCACCACATCATCGTCTTTCAACGAGGCTTCGCCAAAGGGTGCCCGCCGGGTCAGCCAGTTAAGCTTGGAGGTGCAATAAGCAAACAGATGCTGCGAATCGGTAAGCAGCATATTAAACACCCCCAATTCACGCAGCTGGTCACACTGCTGGCGAATAAATCTGAACAACTCAGGCGTGGCTGGCGGCTCAGGGTAAGCCTCGCGCAGAGTCCCCAGCAGCCAACATAGCGCGTATTCGCTGTCGGTAGTGCCTACCGGACGATAGACGCCCAGCGGTAATTGAAATAATTTTTGATCGAGCTGGCCGTTGTGAGCAAAGGTCCAGTACTGGCCCCAAAGCTCACGGCAAAACGGGTGGGTATTCTCCAGACTGATCCGTCCCACATTGGCCTGACGAATATGGCTGATCACCACATGGCTCTTGATCGGATGCTCGCGTACCATCTGGGCGATGCGTGATTGGGCACTGGGTTCAGGGTCATGAAAACTGCACACCCCCTTACCTTCATAGAACGCGATACCCCAACCATCACGGTGCGGCCCGGTGCCACCACCGCGCTGCATCAGTCCGGCAAAGCTGAAACAGATATCGGTAGGGACATTGGCACTCATGCCAAGCAATTCACACATAGCCAACTCTCATTCAAAGCTCAAACAGTTAGACGCCATTCTGTGAGAAAGCCGCAAGCGGGTCAAAGCTAAAGTGATCAACTGGGCAATTTTTCCTCGAAAGACTGACAATTGAAAAGATGAGGGCCTGATAATTGATCGGTCGCCAGTTCAAGTCTGGCAAGGTCCACCATCTACATAGAATCAATGCGTTATAGGTGTGTCGCTGTGCGACTCGGATGAGCATAGGCCTCAGCAAACAACCACCAAGATCGAGCCTTCATCCCGAACTCCGCTGAATAGCCTACTGATGACCCGTTTTGTTCATCGAGTACGTAGTAAATTTTGTATTCAGCCAGCGTCCGATGGGTACCCAGCAGCACAGGCACCTCTAGTCATAGCCTCAGCTGTCAAAACGGGACCCTAAGAGCCGCGTGATAGGTTTAAATTTACGGTAAAAGGGCATTTATTCTTCCTATACTCGCCCACCATTTCTTGTATAAACTAAGTCTCTTATAGCCTCACCCACTATGGGAGTGTAGTTACTTGGTCAGTGCGGGCGCGTGGTGGGGCGGTGTAGGCGGGTTAACCAATCATACCCACAAAAAACAAAAGGGATTCCTCGACAATCAAGAATTGCTCTCCTATCCTTATATCTACAGATAGCATCACGCTGTAATTATCATAATAAGAAGGTGCAGGGTCTTGTACCATGATACTACACAAGAGTTTTCTAATAATAGCTCTAAAGGTCATCCTCCTTGCATTGACACTCATATCTAGGCCCAGCTTCGCCGAGCCCCCCTTGACCATAAACTATAGAGGTTTTCTACAGACCTCTAGTGGGGAGTCGGTTACTGACACTATAAGCCTATCGCTGATGCTTTACACGATGCCTACCGATGGCATAGAGGTCTGGTCTGAATCGCATGTTAATGTTGAGGTTAGATCCGGGCATTTCAGTATTACGCTTGGCGCTCTCTCTCCAATACCAACGACCTTATTTAATACGCCTTTATTTCTTGGCGTATTAATAAATGGGACTGATGAACTTCTGCCACGAAGAGTAATTAGCAGCCAGGCAGCAGCCATGCACTCTAAAGTAGCTGACGGCCTTCAAGATGGAACCTTGACGGGTCCGAAGTTTACCGATGCAACAATTTCTCCTAGCAAGCTGGCTGCGACCTGCAGCAATGGCCAAATACTGATTAGAATTGTCACCGGCTGGGCCTGTGGACCTTTTCCTTAGCCAGCCCCTGTTCATAGCTGGGTGTCCTTAAGAGCTAGTAACCGAGCAGTCATGGAGTAAGGAAATGAACAAGAATAATAGAATCAATATTATCAAATACATTCTCTTTCATCTTTTACTGGTTCTTATCAGTGTGGCTCAACTGGCAAGTGCCGCAATTCCACAGCAAATTAACTTCCAAGGAGTCCTCGAATCAACATCCGGTACGTCTTTAGATACAACTGTTAACATCCAATTTTCGATATACGACGCTGATCTTGGTGGCACAGCGCTATGGAGTGAAACTCACTCGGTACTAGTGGAAGAAGGCTTGATTAATGTCATTCTTGGAGAGCAAGTTCCATTAGATCTTTTATTTGATAATCCCCTATTTCTCGGAATTAAAGTCGGTTCTGACGAAGAAGCAATGCCCCGGTTTCCTATGGTTTCAGCACCCTATAGCTTTCGCTCATCCACCTCTGAATCGGTTCCTGATAACACGATTACCGGAAACATGATAAAAAATGCCACTATCACCTTGAATAAACTTGAGAAAATATGCAATGAAGGTGATTTTTTAATTCAAACTAACACCGGATGGCAATGTAGTTCCGCTTGTATTCCTCAGGATGAAATCTGCGATGGCGCTGACAATGACTGTGACGGCCAAATTGACGAAGGCTTTGCTGTCTTAGGAACACAATGTTTTGCTGGCATCGGTAGCTGTGCCGTAGCGGGTATTCAAGTCTGCAACCTGACTGGTGACAGTACTGAATGCTCCGCTGTCAGCAGATCTCCAGATCCAGAAACCTGTGATGGCCTAGATAACGACTGTGATGCAGTGATCGACAACAACTTAGAGTTATTTGAAGACTGTGGTTTGCAAGTAGGGGTATGCGCCGGCAGTACTAAATCCTGCATAGGGGCAGGTGGCTTTGCCAACTGTACTGCAGGCAATTATGGTGCAAGCTATGAAAGCATGGAACTAAGTTGTGATGGACAGGACAACGACTGCGATGGAGTTATTGATAACATCTTGGGATCGCCTCCAAGATGTGCGTTACAACAGGGAGTGTGTGCCGGTAGTACTCAATCCTGTACCGGAGCAGGCGGTTTCTCTGCCTGCACGACAGGCAATTATGGCGCAAACTATCAAGTGGTCGAAACACTATGCGATGGTTTAGATAATGACTGTGATGGCCAGATAGATGAGAGCTTCACAAGCTTGGGGAGTCAATGCTCTACAGGTTTAGGCGCCTGCGCCACATCTGGGTTCGAGCGCTGCAGCGCTGCAGGGGACATCTCAGAATGTTCTGCGGTTCCTGTTACAGGAACCCTTGAAACCTGCGATGGGTTAGACAACGACTGTAACGGGATTGTGGATGACGGCTGGCTTACTTCTGGTGTCTATAATCAGGACACTGCATGTGGCAACTGCGCTATAGATTGCACGCAAATTTACAATACACCAAACACCCTGCCATTTTGCGATGCTTCTGGCGCCCCAACTTGTTCCTTTAACTGCCAAGCTGGCTTTTTTGATCTGAACAATAACCCGCAAGATGGCTGTGAGTTTAGTCCTGATCTGAACGCAGTTTACATTGCATCAGCCACTGGAGATGACCTCAATGACTGTAACTGGGACAACCCTTGTCAGACAATTGCCAGGGGCCTGTCGCGCGCCCAAAACACCGCTGATCCTAAATCAACGGTCCTAGTAGGTCATGGCCATTACAACGAGAACGTAGTTCTTGCCAATGGCATCGACCTTAAGGGGGGATACAATTCAGCAGACTGGTCACGTGACACAAGTACCAACCACTCAGTGATAACTGGGATCAGTGGACCAGGTCACCGTGTCGCTGTGCGGGCTGCTGGTATCATTTCTGCAACACTCTTCGAAGGTTTTATCATCAAAGCTACCAATGCCAGCAGCGTTTCAAGCAATAGTTACGGCCTCTACATCAATCAGTCAGACAATAACCTTTCTGTTATTAATCTGTCTCTTATACACATCT
>SDWN01000460.1 GCA_004195305.1 Neptunomonas sp.
AAGTGAGACGACCCCAAGTACGTATCGCCAAGGCAACATTGGAAGGCCGATGGGGCAAGGTGAAAGCCTTGCAGCGTCTGCTGACTCGCTCTTATTGCGGCAAATTGCTTGCTGTAAAACGAGTGACGGAAAACCGAGGTAAAAGAACGCCGGGGATCGACGGCAAGATTTGGTCGACTCCGGCCGCCAAATCAAAGGGAGCACTAGCGTTGAAGCATCGCGGCTATAGGCCGCAACCGCTAAGACGTATCTACATACCCAAGAGTAATGGAAAGAAACGTCCGCTCGGGATACCGACAATGCGAGATAGAGCGATGCAATCCTTATGGAAGCTCGCTTTGGAACCTGTTGCCAAAACCCAAGCAGATCCGAACTCCTATGGTTTCAGACCCGAGCGCTCAACGGCAGACGCCATCGCACATTGTTTCAATGCACTCGCAAAGCGAAAATCCGCCCAGTGGGTGCTGGAGGGCGACATTCGCGGCTGTTTCGACAACATCAGTCACGAGTGGCTGCTCCGAAACATCGCCATGGATAAAGACGTGCTGCGTAAATGGCTTGAAGCAGGGTATGTAGAGGAAGGAACCTTATTCGCTACCGAGGCCGGTACGCCACAAGGCGGAATCATCTCCCCGGTGCTGGCGAATTTGACGCTGGATGGACTCGAACAGGCAGTCAACGTGAGTGTTTCCTCGAAGGACACCCCTCGACGGCCGTTTAAAATCCACGTCGTGAGATATGCCGATGACTTCATCGTGACAGGTGTCTCGAAAGAGATCCTGCAACACCAAGTTCGCCCAGCAATCGAGGTGTTCTTGAGGACGCGGGGCTTAGAACTCTCGGACGAGAAAACCCGGATCACGCATATCGCACAAGGTTTCGATTTTCTGGGCCAAAATATCCGCAAGTATTCGGGCAAGTTGCTTATTACCCCTGCCCGTAAAAACGTGAAAGCGCTCTTGGATAAGGTCCGTGAAATCGTGAATGGAAACAAAGCAGCGACACAGGCGAATCTGATTCTGAATCTCAATCCGGTGATCAGAGGTTGGGCGATGTATCACCGCCACATTGTGTCTAAGGCTCGCTTTGCATGGATAGACCATCAGATTTGGCAGATTCTGTGGCGATGGGCAGTGCGTCGGCACGCCATGAAAGGTGCTAAATGGGTAAAGCAAAAATATTTCCACGTCGAAGGGGTAAGACACTGGGTCTTTGCGTCTGATGATCGGATTAATGGCGAAAGCCAACGGTTGCGGCTGTTTTCGGCGGCGACAGTTCTGATCGTACGGCACATTAAAATACGCAGTGCAGTGAACCCCTATGATCCGGCGTGGACCGCTTACCTAGAACGCCGCCATCGATCGATTTTCCGTAGTGAGGCTCGGTCATATTAGGCTGTTGAAAGGCTTGAGCCGTATGAGGGGTGACTCTCAAGTACGGTTCTTAGGGGAGGATGGTGTGGCAACACACTGTCTTTACCCGACTGAAGGCTCATATTGGTGTCGACGCTCGCACCGGCCTAACGCATAGCTTTACGACTACGAGTGCCAATGAACACGATCTCAATCAGGCTGAACATTGACTGGCATATCGCAGAGCGGCCTGGAAAAGTCAGGACGCTTAAGCAGCACCCGCGAATCAACAAAGTGCTGATCAATATTGAATATATGAAAGCCAGCGTACGAGCCAAGGTTGAGCATCCTTTTCGGATTATCAAATGCCAGTTTGGGTTCACCAAAGCACGCTATCGTGGCATAGCTAAAAATGACAACAAGTTGGCAATGCTGTTTGCTCTGGCGAATATCGTTCGAGTGAGTCAGATGGTAAGAACGTAGGATCAGTGTGCCTGTATGTCGGAAAATCGACATACAGGCACTGGGAAATGAGCAGAATTGGGATAATTAACCACCATTTCGACCTCGATTGGTCGATTCGCTTAAAAAGCGGGGCTTATTCGCACGTTCCCTAACATACCTCTAGGCTGATGGCGGCTAAGTCGCAACGGCTGCCTGTCGTCACCACTTTATCAGCAACATCTAAACATCCGGTTTGGGCCAACTAGGGAAGCTACCGCAACGCGCACAAACCGGACATCGCGGCGACTTCAGGTATCGGCGGCTTTATCT
>SDWN01000591.1 GCA_004195305.1 Neptunomonas sp.
TGTCAGAGGTCATGATCACCTCCTTCTCATACAGGCTGCGGTAGTAGGTTGGGAAGGTGGTACCACCAATACCCACGCCGGGTTTGATATCGTCGGTCACCAACTCGACCAGCGAGCCCTTGGAGGACAGATAATCGGCGACGGACATGCCGGAAAATTCGCAGATGGTATCGTAGATCAACACGTTCTTGCCGGGCTCGACGGTGCCATTGAGGATATCCCAGCTGGACACAACCAGCCCTTCGTCGGCACCCCAGTGCGGGTTCTGCTCGATAAAGGGAATGCCGCCCGTGGCTAGAATACAGACATCGGGCTTGAGGTCGCGGATGGTATCGACATCGGCAGCGGTACCCAGACGCAGATCGATACCCAGACGTTCCAGCTCCATCGCGAACCAGCGCGTGATGCCGGCCATCTGGTCACGCTGCGGTGCCTTGCTGGCGATAGTGATCTGACCACCCAGCTCGTCTGCCTTCTCCAGCAAAGTCACATCGTGACCTCGCTCGGCGGCAACACGGGCCGCCTCCATGCCGCCGGGACCACCGCCGATCACGACGACTTTACGCTTGGGGCCTTCGCTCTTGTCGATGATATGCGGCATCCCCGCATACTCACGCGACGTGGCTGCATTCTGAATACAGAGCACATCCAATCCCTGATACTGACGATCGATGCAGTAGTTGGCGCCGACACACTGACGAATCTGATCCACCTGATCCATCTTGATCTTGGCGATCAGGTGCGGGTCGGCGATATGGGCACGGGTCATGCCGACAAAATCGACGTAACCCGCTTCAATAATGCGCTTGGCCTGATTCGGATCCTTGATGTTCTGGGCGTGCATCACCGGCACATCGACGATCTCTTTGATCCCGGCAGCCAAGTGCAGGAAGGGCTCGGGCGGGTAACTCATGTTCGGAATGACGTTGGCCAGGGTGTTGTGGGTATCGCAACCCGAACCCACCACGCTGAAAAAGTCCACCATGCCGGTAGCGTTGTAGTACTTGGCGATCTCCTTCATGTCATCCTGATTAAGACCGTCAGGATGGAACTCATCACCGCAGATACGCAGGCCAACAACAAAATCGGGACCGACCTCGTTACGCACGGCCTTCAGTACTTCCAGACCGAAGCGCATCCGGTTCTCCAGGCTGCCGCCCCACTGATCGGTACGCTTGTTGACGCGTGGCGACCAGAACTGGTCGATCATATGCTGGTGCACCGCCGACAGTTCAACCCCGTCCAGACCGCCCTCTTTGGCGCGGCGGGCCGCCTGGGCGTAATCGCCAATAACGCGCCAGATCTCCTCCTCCTCGATCACCTTACAGGTCGCACGGTGAACCGGCTCACGGATTCCCGAAGGGGACATCAGGTTGGGCCAGTTTTCGCCATCCCAGCGCGAGCGCCGCCCCATGTGGGTAATCTGAATCATGATCTTGCCGCCATGCTTATGCACAGCATCCGCCAGATTCTGAAAATAAGGAATAATGCGATCGGTTGACAGATTGACCGAACTCCACCAGCTCTGCGGGCTATCGATAGAGACAACGCTCGAACCACCACAGATGGAGAGCCCACAGCCGCCTTTGGCTTTCTCTTCGTAATATTTCACATAGCGGTCGGTGGTCATGCCGCCATCGGTCGCGTAAACCTCGGCGTGAGCGGTACTGACGATACGATTGCGAATCGTCAGCTTGTTGATCTTGAGTGGTTCAAACAGCACGTCAAACTGAGACATGATTTCGGCCTTTCTGTCTTGGACTGCGGTCGTGACTGGCAACATTTCTGCCACCAGCTCCGACCGCGTCTGTTTTATTTTTGTAGTTCAGGCCCTCGGGCCTGATACCAACGGTCACTTTAAAGAGGCGAAACCTCAAAAATGCCGTGTTCAACGCCATCCTCTGCCGCGCATTGAGTCTGCACCGCTTGGGTACGCACGGGATAGCCGAGACTCTCGGCGATCTGATCCATCGCCCCGGCAAACCAACCGGTAAACATGTAGTCAACCTTGCGGTTCACCTGGCCGTACTGATAGACAAAGGCTGAATTCTCCAACCGAATCCGGGCACGACCCTGTTCCAGGTCCAGCTCCTCGGTGATAAAGAAGCCCCAACCGCGCTGCGAAAGGCGCGTCATATAATGTTCAAACACCGCCGCCCCGGACAAACCGTGGGCCTCGGCTTCCTTCTCACACCAGTAGTGAGCGGACTTGTATCCGGCCTTGTAGAGAATATCGGCGTAGCGCTCCGCGCCGATCTCTTCTTCAATGCCCATGTGATTATTGACAAAAAAGTGACGCGGAACATACAGCATCGGCAGCGCATCGGTCGTCCATACACCGGTCTCGTCATCGACCTGGATTGGCATTTCTGGGGTATGTGAACCCATCGTTAAATCTCCAAAAAATTCGTTAATAGCGAGTGTTTGATGTGGCGTTACGCGCCCCAGACATCTTTGAGTACCCGGACCCAGTTCTCACCCATAATCTTGCACACCACCGACTCAGAGAATCCGCGCTTAAGCAGCGCTGCGGTCAGATTGGGGAACTCGCCCACGGTACGAATGCCAGCGGGGTTAACAATCTCGCCGAAGCGAGTCAGACGACGGGCATAACCCTTGTCATGCGTCAGCCACTCAAAGAATGCCTGGTCATGGCCCTGGGTAAAGTCGGTACCGATGCCGATCTGATCTTCACCGACGATGTTGTAGATATATTCAATCGCCTCGACATAGTCTTCGATGGTCGAATTGATGCCGTTCTTGAGGAACGGTGCAAACATGGTAACGCCGACAAAACCACCGTGATCAGCGATAAACTTCAGCTCTGCGTCGGCCTTGTTACGGGGATGATCTTTAAGACCGCTCGGTAGACAGTGGGAATAACAAACCGGCTTTTTAGAGGCCAGAATCACCTCTTCGGAGGTCTTGGCGCCAACATGGGACAGGTCACACATCACCCCTACCCGGTTCATCTCTTCGACGATCTCGTGACCAAAGCCGGACAGGCCGCCATCACGCTCATAACAGCCAGTACCTACCAGGTTCTGGGTGTTGTAGCACATCTGTACCACCCCCACACCGAGATCCTTAAACACCTGAACGTAACCCACCTTATCCTCATAGGCGTTGGCATTCTGGAACCCCATCATGATACCGGTCTTACCCTCCTCCTTGGCACGCAGGATATCCGCAGTGGTATGAACCTTGGTGACCAGGTCAGCGTTATCCTTGATCAGAGCATTCATCTCGACAATATTGTTGACCGTATTCTGAAAGCCTTCCCATACAGAAACGGTACAATTAGCCGCCGTCAAACCGCCCTTACGCATATCCTCAAACAGGCTTCGATTCCATTTCGCGATGATCAGGCCGTCGATGACGATGGCGTCATTGTGCAACTCTATTGCGCTCATTATTTTTATCCTTTAAACATCGGGGCCAAACGCCCGGCTCGGTTTCAGTAGAAAACCCCTTCGAACAGAATCAATGGAGTTTTTCAGTTGATTCGGTCTAGTTTATGCCGCAAAAAAATAACACAACGCACTAAATGCGACCTGAGAATGACTAAAACCGTCAACTGAAGGTGCGATTGACGGTAAAATGCAGAGGCACGAGGGAGAGGTGCAGATTTTTGAGTCGACCGAACCACGATGCCAGGGCGGCAGGGCGTGAATTGTTGCGGCCTCTCACGACGCGCTAAACGCTAAGACAGTTCAACCGAGCCAAACGAGGGCTCACTCTCAGCCTCCACCAGCGCCTCAACTGACGCTGACTCTTTATCAACCACATCAGCGTCGCCCTCCCTCAGCAGCGCGAAGGGCGCGGGAATCAGAGTCTGATTACAGGGCGTGACCAGCATTGCTCGCTCCGAACTAGGGGGGATCCCGATCTGCTCGCGATAACATTTTCGAAAATGCTGGATCGACACAAAACCACAGGCTGCCACAATGTCGACGACCGGCATCGAAGTTTGTTTGAGCAACTGCCGAGCACGCAGCAAGCGTAATTTGAGATAGTACCGGGACGGCGAACAATCGAGATATTTTTGAAACAGGCGTTCAAGCTGGCGACGCGACAAACCAACATACTGAGCCAACTGGTCGAGCTCAATCGCTTCTTCGATGTTCGCTTCCATCAACGCAACCACCTCCGTCAATTTGGGCTGACTGGTACCCAATACATGACGCAACGGGATCTTCTGTGAGTCCGCCTCGCTACGCACACGATCGCAGAGAAACATATCAGAGATCGCCGCTGACAGCTGATAACCGTGCTCCTGCTGGATCATAGTGAGCATCATATCCATCGGAACGGTGCCGCCACTACTGGTCATCCGATCTCGGTCAAAAGTAAACAGTCGGTTAGTGCATTTTACTTTCGGATAGGTCTCCTGCAGTGACGCCATATACTCCCAATGGGTACTGCAGGCATAGCCATCAAGCAAACCCGCATGGGCAAGCACATAAGCACCGGTACAGATAGCACCCAACCGGCACCCTTTACGGCCCTGCAACTGCAACCAGGAAACCTGCTCGGCGGTATAGGTACGGGTAATATTAATACCGCCCACAACGATCAGGATATCCAGCTCCAGGCTATTCGAAAAACCCATATCCGGGGTGATCTGGACACCGTCGCTGGCGCAAATAGGCGCGCCATCTTCGGTCAACACGTACCACTCGTAGAGCTCCTGGCCACTGTATTGATTGGCCATTCGCAGCGGTTCAATCGCCGCGGCAAAGGAGATCAGAGTGAAATTCTTGAGCAGCAGAAAGCCAATTTTTTGCGCTGTGACCTTGTCTGAATCGCGCATACTGCTCCTTTCCTGAGTCATAAGCGTACCCTCGCAACCGGCACCTTATCCGTGTTGACAAGAGAGCATGCAGCAATGTTTGAGTATAGCCGACGCCAACGGCAGAAAAACATGACGACTGACAATGCAAAGGGATTTATTGTTGTGCAGCAGCGATCTGATTGGGGGGCGGCCGTATAAGAAACACCCGCCGGGATCCGCTTGAGCAGGTTCCAACCGTGGCGATACACCTTCCGCCTGCTTGGCCGCCTGCTTGGCTTGCCGTATTGGTGAATCGTAGCCAACAATCCGAGCCGCTTAGGCTCGAACTGATGTCCGGATTCATCCACAAATGATCAGGAGGGAACCTCATCTATTCTGCGCATGCTCGACCTATCCATAAGAATTTCACGTCTCCGTATGCCATCCCAGCTTGTAACCCGCCCGTCAGCAAACTAACAGATTTCAGCATTTCAGCTAGCGCTTAAATCCAATAACCCGAATGGCTCGAGCCATAATGGACGATCCATAACGGACGATCGACCTCCGCGACCGCTGCCAACGTCAATTGTACAGTTGCAGCTACACCTCGCTACACGACCGTCACATCGGAAACGGGCACGCTGCAGCAGGAGAGAATGTAGCCCTCGGCGATATCCTCATCGGTGATCCCGCCATTATGCGCCATCACCACCTCACCAGAGGTTTTCAGCACCTTGCACGATCCGCAGATCCCTACACCGCAAGCCTTCGGAATACGCAATCCCAGCTTGGAAGCGGCGGCATGAATCGTCTCCCCCGGTGCCACTTGAACGCTTTTACCGGTGCTGGAAAACTTGATTTCCAACATATCATCCCGGCTCAGAGCCTCCTCTTCGCTGACGGCGATCTCGGCCTGATCGATCGCATCCTGTTCGATATCTTCCGGCGTGGCTCCGAAAGATTCTTCGTGGTAGCGGCTCATATCGAAGCCGTTGGCTTCCAGCAGCGCCTTGACCGCCGACATGTAGAGGGCGGGCCCGCAACAAAACACCTCCCGCTGCATAAAATCCGGAGCGATAATGTCCAGCTTTGACTGATCCAGGAAACCTCGATACCCCGACCACGCTTGACCCACCAGCTGCTGCTCACAGATCAGATGCAGGGAGAAATTACTGATCCGCGAGCACATATGCTCCAGCTCGCGATGATAGATGATATCGCGCGGTGTCCGGGCACTGTGGACAAAACTCATATCGACCTCGGCGTTGGTATCGAAGAACCAGCGCGCCATGGACATCATCGGCGTAATACCCACACCTCCGGAGAGCAGCAGCACCTTATCTGCAGGAAAATCGATGCTGTTGAACTGGCCCACAGGGCCATGCACCGCCAACTCATCCCCATCATTGAGATTGTCATGGAGCCAATTTGAAACCTGCCCGTCGAACACCCGCTTGACCGTAATAGAGAAGCTGTAAGGGACCGAGGGTGAGCTGGAGATCGTATACGATCGCATCACCTGCTCGCCATCGATCTCCAGCTCCAGGGTCACGAACTGACCGGGTTTAAAAAAGTACATCACCGGCTGCTCGGACATGAAACAGAACGTTTTGACGTCCCAGGTCTCTTCGATCACCTTGACGCAACGCACCGAATGGCGACCGTTAGACCAGACACGGGTATTCACCGAATGCAGGTATTGAGAGGTAAGCGGGGTTTCTTTAGGGGCGTTCATAACGCTATCTCCTGGCAAAGATCATGGTCATGACCTGCGCATCACGGCTGCGCTCAAGCAACGACCAAATTGACAAATCTAACTTACCAGGAATTCTCCGCTGTCTATGGCAACAATAATTAACCATTTACGACCCCTACTGTCCTGTTAGGGAGCCTCTGATTAAGTCCGGTAACGCTACGGATAACGACCTCTGGCTTGCGCGATCCCCGGCACCGAAACCCTTCTCAGGTCGCAATAGGTTCGGGTCGGCGTCGGAATTAGATAAATCAATTAGCGCCAACTGATTGAAGATACCCCCACAACAACCCAGCATGCGCCCAACCCACTGACCGGACGCCAACAGGCATAAAGACCGCTCAAAGGAACCGCTTCATAGCTCCCTGGTTCACGAGGACATACCGATGAATGAACACGACCTGCTCAACCTGACCTACAGCACTTACCCACAGGCAGTAACCGAGGCCAGTCGCTTGCTGACAGAGCGCAGCCTGGACCAGTCACTGCCCCAACCGTTCTACAATGATCCGCACATGTTCCGCATGGACATGGAGCAGGTGTTTCATAAAGAGTGGATTTTTGTCGGCATGAGCAGCGAGGTACCCGCCAAAGGCGATTATTTCACCGTCGAAATCGGCCAGAACCCGATACTGGTTGTCCGGGATGGCGACGGTGCTGTCCAGGCCTTCCACAATGTCTGCCGTCACCGGGGCTCGAAGATCTGCACCAAACACCGTGGCAAGGTCGCCAATCTGGTCTGCCCCTATCATCAATGGACCTATGACCTCAAAGGCAATCTGCTCTATGCCGGCGCCGAAATGGGCGACGAATTCGAGATTAAATCACACAACCTGAAGCCAACCCACTGCCGCACGGCCGGTGGCTTTATCTTCATCAGCCTCGCTCAGGGAGAAGCACCCGACCTGGCCCCCTTCCTCGAATCCCTGGCCAGCTACATGGAGCCCTACGATATGGAGAACACCAAGATTGCGGTGGAATCCTCGCTGATAGAGGAGGCCAACTGGAAGCTGGTAATTGAAAACAACCGCGAATGCTACCACTGCGCCAGCTCTCATCCGGAGCTGCTCAACAGCCTACTGGAGTGGGACGACACCAACGACCCACGTGCCAGCGACGAGTTTATCGAGCACTATCAACGCCAGGCGCAAGCCTGGGACGCGGAGGATATTCCCCATCAGCATGTCGAGCACGGCCTGCGCAACCGTATCGTCCGCATGCCGCTGAAGGAGGGCACTGAGGTGATGACCATCGATGGTAAGCAGGGCTGCAGCAAGCTGCTCGGACGCATCAAAAACCGGCAGCTGGGATCGATGCGAATCCTGCACCTGCCCAACTCCTGGAACCATATGCAGAGCGACCATGTGGTTGTTTTTCGGGTACTACCGATTTCGGCTCAAAAAACCCTGGTAACGACCAAGTGGCTGGTTCACAAAGACGCCGTCGAGGGTGTCGACTACGACCCCGAGCGTCTACGCGCAGTCTGGGATGCCACCAACGATCAGGACCGAGAGCTGGCCGAACAGAACCAACGCGGCATCAACTCGATCGGTTATCAGCCCGGTCCTTACTCAAAAACCTACGAGTTCGGAGTGATCAACTTTATCGACTGGTACAGCCAAACGGTACGCAATAACACCAGCCAGGAGCGCATTTAAGCTGAAAGAATCGGCGACCAGCCACAGAGCCAGCAGCCATACTGGCTCCGTGGCAACCAGGCCCCCGGCGATGCTGTTATCTGTGGTACACGAAATTCGCCTGCAGGCAGGCTCCCACAGGTGCTGCCAGGCACTGTTTTTTTGTGGGAGCTGGGCTTCCCGGCGATTTAGTCATCGTTTGAATACGAAACTTTCCTATTTCACCCTAACCCGCAAAGAACCTCTTTTTTCACTGCGGATGTCTCACTCTAGCGCGACTCTACTACCTTTAAGCATGCGATAACGGCAATACGCAAAACCACCCAAGCGGTGCTGCTTGGGGTAGATTCCAGAGCAGCACCATCATACAACCAACGGATCAGCCGCCGATGAAACTGGCTATTAGCTTTATATTGCTGTGCATCATCAATACCG
>SDWN01000110.1 GCA_004195305.1 Neptunomonas sp.
AGATGTGTATAAGAGACAGCTTCAGGCAACTGCCTAATCAGACGGATCGCCTCTCTGGACAGTGGCACATGGCGCGCATAACCGTTCTTAGTGTCGTGCAGGCTCGCCACCCGCTTATCTAAATCCACCGTCTCGCTGGTCAGGGTACAGATCTCCCCTACCCGCATCGCCGTTTCTATGGCGAACAGGAACGCGATAGCGGTGATCTGCTGCTTGGTCTTGGCGGGCGTATCGCGGTTATAGGTTAGCGCAATCAGTACCTGGTCGATCTCGGCCTGACTGATGCGCCTGTCGCGCGGCGGTGGATCCTTTGGCCGTTGCAAATCGGTCATCGGGTTGTGCGCCATCCAGCGCCAGCGCCGCGCCTGGGTAAAGCAGTGACTCATCAGGTTCAGCTCGCGGTTCACGCTGGACGATTGCACATCCTTGAGCCGTAGTTTGATCCAATCCTCCAGATCCTAGCGCGCGATCACGGCCAGGCGCCGATCCGCCAGCGGATAGGTGCAAAACTTATTCAGACGGATGGCTTCCCAGCGCTCGCCCTTCTTGCCTGTTGATATCTCGTCGCGGTAGCGCTCAAACAGATCCTTGAGTTGCTTCTGCTCGCCTTCGGTTTTTCCGGTACCCGCGTCAGCTTCCATTGCCGTAGCCCAAGTCCGAGCCTGTGTCTTGGTGTCGAAGGTTTTGGTTTTACGACCCGCCTTCGGGCCAAGCTGGCACTGCCAGCGACCGCTCTCTTGTTTCTTGAATGTCGCCATGGTGATTTAGTCGCTCTCAACTAGATTCTAGTAAGGACTCTAGTCGTTTTCTAGTAGGCCCAACTAAAAAGATACAATAAGTAGCGAGATCTTGCGAGAAACGAAAATTCGATAAAACAGCTGAAATCCTTGTATGGCGGGGCTTTGCGATGTTTTTAAAGGTTTTACGAAAGGAGTTAAAACAGAAGATGGTGCCCGGAGCCGGACTTGAACAAGGCTGTATTTAAAGGGTTTTAAGCCGCATTCAAGTCGATTTAAAGTCGCCGATAAAAAAACACCCAGGGAAGCTGCAAACTTTTGTGATATTTCATGGGCTTAGAAAATGCAAAAAAGGCCATGTCATCGTTAGCTGCTGCCGCAGACCCGATACGGTCAGAGACCTCTATCGACACAAACAGCCCCCTAGTCTTTCTTAGGCTACGGCCGCTGTTGCTAGGTGTTCTCGGATACCTGGCCGCAGCATCACGCCTCAGACGGTTACCCTCAAAACTTCAGCGGGCCGGTATCGCAGATACACTAAGACTTTTCAGCCTTATGACCATGTTAGTTGATGGCAGTTTAGTCAGTGGAAGAATGGTGAATTAAGCGCACCCAAGCCCCCTTCTCTATTGTGATTTGATTTATACCCCATCAGCACTAAAATTAACTGCAGGATTTTTGTAATGATGCAGTACTAGCGATAGCTAGGTGATGGACCATAACCTTTTTTGTACTTGTTGCTGAGGTGGAGCATGATCCCTAACTCTATTTATGAATCCCTTCCTGTCATATACATCCTATGCGGACTAGCTGTTCTTTTTAATCTTGATCATGCCTTAGGAACCATGTCTGGATTAATCTTAGTTACTCTTTCCATGATGGTTTCAGTCATGCGCTACAACAACAGGCGAGCAACCTAGCTGAGTTACAGTTCAGCACTGAAACTGTCATCAGTATTGGGGCTAAGAGCTGAATTCTTTAGAGCTCTGGGTTTACGTCCGCATGTAGATTAAGTAGCCGGCTGCGGCGAACGTTGGACAAGTTCTTTTTAAGTAACGGCGTCAGACCGTTAGGGGCCTCTTCCCCTGTCTCGTATCTGCTGCAACAACTAACTCCGACACAGCCCAAGAAAAGGGGCCAACGCACTTTCTCCGCCCCTTCCTTTTAGCTTCCGCCATGAGATACTGAGCCCATGGAAATAATCATCCTCCCAATTAACCTCATGCTTCTCGCTGCCCTGGTTGTCTTTTGTGGCGGAGTTGTTCCTCGCCGTCATCAAAACTGGACTACCGTCTGCGGCTTCTCCATCGGCATGCCCGCCTTCGTCATTATCGGCAGCGGGCTTCTCGGACTCCTTTTCGGTTAACTCATTCGTTAACCGCGGTACTTCTCAGTCGCCAGCTTGGTGAGCCTGTTCTTTTGCATCTGCAGCACATCCAGTCTCCGCCGCTTCTCTTCACCCGTCAGGTTCGACTTACGCGCCAGCTTCATCTTGGTGTTGATAGTGGATAGCTTCTGCTGGATCCTGTTGAGTAGCTTGCGGTACCGCAACTCTTGACCGTGTTCCTGCTGCAGCTCCTTGGCCTGGTCAAACTCGCCCATCTTGCGGAAGTTGTTGATGTCGGCCTGAATCCGGCTCACCTCGCGCAGATCTTCGTAGAACTGCGTCTGGTACTTGGCGTACCCGGGTAGCTCCAGGTCTCGATAGAATCGACGGAAAGGCTGATACTCTGACCATGCCTTATCCGGCTGGGTCTCGCCCATCATCGATTTAGCGATCACATCGTTGCTCGCCACCACCCGCTCACCCAGCCAGCCCAAATAGCCACCCACCAGGTAATCGATCTGGACAGGGCTAAGTACTAGGCCTGATTCCTTGCCGAACAGCGCACCCATCGTATTGACGGTGGCTTTCGATGCCAGCTTAGCAAACTCACTGGTTCCTGAGTGATGTCGGTTTTCGGGGCTTAGCCGCTGCATCCCTGCCGATTCGATATGCCGCCCGGTGAAGTTATCCCGGTTCGAATAGACATCAAGTAATGGTACACCTATCTGTGGCATTGGATTGAAACAATCTACTCTCCGGCTGGACTCGAACCAGCGACCCAATGATTAACAGAACCAGGAACAGTCGGAATCGGCTGCTCTAAGTGGAAGAAGGTGGAGGGGTATTCTTATCGTTATGGTTGGGAGCGCCTGAATCCGAACCTATACCGAACTTTATCTAGCCGCATTTCCGAACTGGCCCAAGATAAGTCGAAGAACACCCAGAGACTTCTGTTCCCGAACTCGGAGCGAGTGTCGAGCTTTGAACATTCACAAACGGCGGCGTAAGTTTCAGTTGTGTACTTAGGCTGGAGTGCGGGGAAGCGGGCTTTTTGGATCTGGCTGGTGTCACGCAATCTCTGCTTTCAGGGGGCGCGTCCGATGCTCTTACACTGGTTGATCTCGCTCCTGACCGGAACGTTATCGATGTTGTAGAGGTAATCCGCAAAGTGTTGCCGACTTTAGCCTACACTTCAGGCTGGCATCACCAACTCCACCACAAGTCCGCAATTAAAATAGCCACCATATACGGCGAACGCTTCTACTATCGAGATAGTAACGCTTTAACGCGCTTTACTTTGGCATTTAATCAGGGCTTTAGTGCACGCTTTTATCCTATCCAAGGTATATCTATGATGGCTAAAAAAAGGTTCGTGTTGTGGCTATTAGCGACACTCCTCTATCTTGCAGTGGTATCGGTTTCAGCGAACCCCGTGGGTTTAGCTACAAAAGCAGGATCTGAATTTCATAAGATTGAGGCCAAGTTAAAGAAAGGGGGGAAGTTGCCAGTCATCGTAGAGCTTAATGTAGACTGGCGTCCTGAAGGACGATTGGCTCGCCAGTTGGCGAGAGAAAGACAGGTCAGTGGAATTAAACGCGCACAAGAAAGGGTGCAGCTTGCCATTAGCAATATTCATTTTGGAAGAACCAAGCGCTTCAAGCACCTCCCTTTCATGGCGCTGGAGGTGGATCAGCAGATCCTCGAAAGGCTCTCGAGAAATCCGTATGTTAAAGATATCAGTGAGGATAGTCTTAGCCAACCGACCTTGGTCGCCAGTTCTCCACTCGTCGGGGCAAATACTGCTTGGGAGCTTGGTTATTCTGGTGACGGTCAGGCTGTCGTAATTCTTGATACCGGTGTTGAATCCAGTCACAGTTTTTTTGGTGGATCGGTGGCTCATGAGGCTTGTTTTTCTAGTTCAAACTCGTCACAAGGCGCTACTACTGCTTGCCCAAACGGCCTAGAAAGCCAAGTTGGCCCAGGAGCAGCTGCGCCCCCTGATGAAAACATCAGCGGACGCGGTCACGGTACTCATGTGGCAGGCATCAGTGCTGGACGTAGCTCAAGTTTTTCAGGTGTTGCCAGGGGCGCAGATATAATTGCGATACAGGTTTTCTCTAAGTTCCCGGCTTCGTCGTGTAGTGGCAGGAGTGCGTGTATGATGTCTTACACGTCAGACCAAATGCTCGCCCTTGAGCATGTATATTCATCACTGCGTAACTCATTTGCTTTTGAGATTGCTGCGGTAAACATGAGCCTAGGAGGAGCAGATAGCCACCCGAGCTATTGCGACGCTTCGCTAATGAAGGCCGCTATTGATCAACTAAGGTCAGTCAATATAGCTACGGTTGTTGCGTCTGGAAACGATGGATTCATAGGCGGTTTAAGTTCGCCCGCCTGTATATCGAGTGCAATCAGTGTTGGTTCTACAACAAAATCAGACACGGTCTCCCGCTTTTCCAATAGTGCCTCTTTTCTGGATCTGCTGGCACCGGGTGAGACTATTAACTCCTCTACACTTGGAAATGGCTTTGGACTCAAGATGGGAACATCGATGGCCGCTCCTCAGGTGACCGGTGCCATTGCGGTCCTAAAGTCAAAAATTTCTAATGCAACGGTCGCCCAGGTGGTTAATGCTCTAGTTACCAGTGGGCTCAGCGTGACCGATACGCGCAATGGGGTAACGAAACCTAGGATTCGCGTAGACCAGGCTTTATCAGTTTTGACGGCGACGGGGCCAGGGCACCTCCAAGTCGAAGGTCCGAGCTTTCTTTCTATTACTGGCAAACAGGGCGGTCTATTTACTCCGGCCAGCCAAAGTTACATTCTCACAAATATTGGCGGTGCACCGCTTAGCTGGGAGGTCAGAATAAGCCAAGAAGCAGAGTCTCTGGGCTGGCAGAGCGGAAGCCAAATGTTAGGAATGTTGAGTGCTGGACAATCTGTCACAGTGGATCATTTGGTCCCAAACGAAGCAAATTCCCTAAGTGTGGGTCGTTATACCAGCACTTTTGACTTCGTCAACCTGTCAAATAATATCGGTAATTTCTACTTAGTTGACGTTTTATTGAATGTGCAGGAACCGGGACCGGACAACGTAGCACTCGTCCAGAATGACAAGTTTAATAATAGCATCTTCTTGCCTCAGTCTTCTGGCTCGATAACTGGATCAAACATCAGTGCAGAACTGGAGAGTCAGGAACCGCAGCATGGAGGAAATGCAGGTGGCTCTTCGGCCTGGTGGTCTTGGACGGCACCGGCCGATGGCGAAGCCACCTTTGATACCCTTGGTAGCAATTTTGATACACTACTGGCAGCCTATGTTGGCACTACCCTCGCCGATCTGCAGCAGATTTCGAGTAACAATGATATCAGTGATAGCTCTAATGCGAGCCGTATCCCTTTTTCAGTTGTGTCGGGCACAACATATTATATCGCGGTAGATGGCGTGGCGGGAACCTCTGGCGATATTTTGCTCAACTGGAGCTTTGCCCCGAGCATATCCGAATTTAATCCACTTACGGTAACGCCTGCTACGGGGCTCTCATCAGCTGGAAACGTGGGTGGACCGTTTAGTCCAAACAGCGTCCAGTATTCACTGACCAACGTTAGCTCGGAGTCAATAACCTACGAAGTGTCGAACTTGCCAGAGTGGTTATCGATATCAAGCGCTAGCGGCGCAATTAGCCCAGGAGCGAGTACATCGGTTACTTTGACTGTTAATACCACAGCAGAGAGTTTAACAGCGGGTAATTACCAGTCCGACTTAAGGTTCAATGACATCGTGCGGGCACAGTCGTTGCTGGTAAATCCATTATCCGTCGCTAATGATGATTTTTCCTCGGCCACATTAATTAGTGGTTCTACGGCCAGTATCATGTCCTCAAATATAGGAACTACTTCCGAACCAGAGGAACCACTGCATGCTGGCATCTCCGGTGGAAAGTCCGTTTGGTGGCGTTGGGTGGCACCGACTGACAGTCTTATTAACGTCGAAACCACTGGCAGTGACTTTGATACGCTGCTGGGTATATACACGGGGCCTGCACTAAATACGCTTACCATGGTTGCCGCCAACGATGATTCAGGCAGTGGGTTACAGAGTAAAGTAGTATATTTAGCCCAGGCGGGAGCAACTTATCACATTGCTGTTGACGGCTACGGAGGTGAGCAGGGTGCGATTAAACTTTCAATACTGCCCGACTTCGACGGCGATGGCATACCGGACGTTTCAGATTCTGATGATGACAACGATGGTATGAGTGATGTTTGGGAAGAGGAGTTTGGCCTTAATCCGAAAGACCCTTCAGACGCGTTGGATGATAATGATGAAGATGGCTTGACCAATTTGAGAGAGTTTGGTCGTAATACCAACCCTACAGCTAGTGATACTGACGGCGACGGGTTTTCCGATGGGTATGAGATAGATTTTGAAACCGATCCGACTGATGCTGATGACCTACCGGTGTCCAGCGGCAAGCCTTGGAGATGGGCGCTTCCGGGGTCAAGAAACTGATGATTTAGAATTTCGTAGAGCTACGCACTTTGACCCGGAGCAAGCCACTGAGGGCGGGCCAGTAGGGGAGCCATCCTTGGCCCCCGTTTTCCCCAGAGGTTGGTAGAGTGGGGCAGTCTCGGCGGCCTTTCACTCCACACCCAGACTACGCCAACTCCCCAGCGTCCAGATTCCAGGTTTCAGGATTTCTCACACCACCCGACGCAGTTTCGGGGGCTGGTGCTTAGCACTTTCCTTAGTGGAAGAGTCAGGCGCTGGTTTAGGCATCCCCTTCTGCATTAGGCACTGCGATGCACTGTTAGCCGCACCTTGTAGTGCCCGACTGGACAGGTGGGCATACCTCTGGGTCAAGGAGGGATTGCTGTGTCCCAACACCTGCTGGACCTCATACAGCGACCGTCCAGAGTTGACCAGAAAACTGGCGAACTGATGGCGTAGGTCATGAAGGCGCAGATGGGGGAAACCAGCCTGATTGTGCAGCCTTCTCCACACTTTAGTGATTGTGGTATACGGCTGACCGGTCTTGGTCTTCACGAACAGGTACTCATGCCTCCCGTTGGTTCTTAGTTGATGGATGACCTCCAATGCTGCGTCATTCAATGGCACAGACCAGATCTTCTTACTTTTGATATTGAGGGCAGGGATACGCCAGACACGATTCTCTATATCCACGTTCTTCCAGGTAGCGGTAAGAGATTCGCAGACCCTCGCACCCGTGGATAGCAAGAGCAAGCATATATTGCAGACAGCCCGATTCTCATCAGTCCGAAGAACCTGTAACAACGCCTGTAGCTGACCATCGGACATGTAATTTACGACCCGGTTGTCCTCATGAAACAGCTTGATCCTGGCCGCTGGATTGGTCTCAATCACTTCCCATTCAATAGCAAGGTTGAAGGCCCGTCGTAACAGCTTGGCATGGTGGTCAGCCGTGGCCGGTGAAAGCCCTTCGTCCTTTAGCCGCATGTGGAAGTCCTGGATCTGCTTTCTGCTGATCTTGCTTAGTGGAAGATCGCCAAACTTGTCATACAGTCGTCAACCAAGCACGCGCCCCTTTCTTTTCTCCTCATCGGATAGTCTAGTTGCATGTTGGAAACTGCCAGTCACCACAGTTACATGAGGAGTTGCTAACAGGCTGCTTTGGGGCCAGGCCCTGCCGTTACCAAGGACTCTAAACAGTAAAATCAGCGTCTGCTTCCGTGTTTCTGTCGATCTGGAAAGGTTGTAGTGTTAGCAGGCCCTGAGAGGCAGCAATGGGCCGACTGCCGACGCTCAGGAGCGGCCCTATGGGGCAGTGATCCTGGAGGAACGATCCGGCTAGAGGACCGGGGGACATGGATCCAGAACCACCGCAACACGGGCGGAAAAGGCTCAGCATCTCAGAACCGACACTGAGCGGTCTCTCACCTCTGGCCAGAATGGGCTGTTGATGAGGTTGCGGCGTTCCCTATAGCGGACACCCAACGGAGCTAAAGCTCACGGCAGGTGTATCTATCAGCAGCCATTGGCAGTAAAAAATCATAGATGCCAAGAAACTCACCAACAAACATTACCACTCATCTCATTGAGCGATATTTTACAATTAGGTCAATGATTTCATGATCGCTTACCACCGCCTCTAGGGCCATATTCATTGACTGGCGTTGCGGAAGAAAAATATTAAATTTATTTTGTAGAACTTCTTTTACTTGAACATCTGAGTTGGGATCAAACTCCATTCCAGCATAAATGCATATTCGTTGAAGATTAAATTCCTTGCTAGCCATTAGTATAGATTCCAATCTGATTGTTTTATCGTATTTTCAGGTAACGAAAAAGCGTTTGGGCAACACCGACGCCCAGCCTCTCAAGGGGCGGAATTAAACCTATTATGG
>SDWN01000345.1 GCA_004195305.1 Neptunomonas sp.
ACTAATATCGATGTGTTAAAAGGCACTAAGAACCGTGTTACTGGTACCCAGCTTGGTCGTATCGCGATGCAGCTCTTGGAACTCAACCCGGTACCAATTGCCTGGTCTGAAACCCTGGATGGCCTCAAGTCGGGTCTGATCGATGGTGCCGAGACTTGGGCTGGCGCGGTGGGTTACGCCAACATGTCACCGGTAGTCTCTCAGTCGGTCGATCTGCGCTTCTTCTGTGGCACCGAAGCCACCATGATGGATGCCAAGGTCTTCGATAGTATGAGTGCGGATCTGCAGGAAGCGGTGATGGAATCAGCCTATCTGACCCAGGTTAAGATCCAGGCGGCTCAGGAAGCGGCGTTGGTTAATACCGTGGGTGCCACTGTGCCTTCACTTGCCGGAACCCTCTTTGATAAGCATAACGTGCGGGTTGCGCCTCTATCGGATGAAGTGCGTGCTAAAGCCGAACGTATCTGTGCGCCTGAATTCAACCCTGAGCCTTGGGTGAAATGGCGCAAACGTCTCGATAAGTGGGCTGGTGGTATCGATACCTATACCGAGATCCACAAGATCGCTCGTGAAATTCCTCTGGACACACTCGCCGAGAATGTCGAGCCCCGTCGTTGGTGGAAAAACTCCTAATCCCTTTTCGGTGACTTAAGGTGCCGGCTTTTCCGAGGAAAAGACGGCTTCATTTTCACGGGCGGTGTTCGCTGGTATATAGTTACAGGGATCAGGTTATGACGACGTTAGAGTACAATTCAAAACAGGGCGGTATCTCGCCAGACAACGGGAAGATCCTATCGGGTGAAGCAAAAGGGAGGGCGCATATGAAAGTAGGCAAGGCACTCTACTGGGCTTTTCAAAATATCGAGAGATTTTTCATTATAGTCTCCTACGGGTCGATGACGGGAATCATCTTTGTCGAGGTCATTCGGCGATTTTTGTTTAATGAGCAAGCGGCCTGGAGCACTACGATACCGATCTATCTGTTCCTGTGGCTTGCTTGGATGGGGGCGTCCTACAATACGCTGAAACGTTCCCACCTGCGCTTTACCGAGATGCGAGAACGGCTGTCTTATGGCGCCCAGTTCGGATGTCTCATTCTGGATACCGTGCTCTGGTTTGTTATGGGAGCGGTGGTGATCTACTTCTCTGTTGAACAGGTCTATATCTCTTACGATAACTTCTCGATTGTCCAGGGCACCGATGATGTGATGCAGTGGTGGTTCTATCTCGCCACGCCGTGCGCGTGGTCGCTACTGTTGGTGCGCGTCAGCCAGAATCTGGTGAGTGACTACCATGACTTTAAAGCGGGCCGGCCTTTAGCTGTGCAAGCCGCCACCTTTGGTGATTGAGGAGATCAGTGATGGACGGATTATGGATTAGTTTGATCAGTTTGGGCGTCACCGGTTTTTTTCTGCTTGGTGTGCCTATCTTCTTAGTGATCTCCTTTTGGGTGATCGGTGTCAGTTTGGTGATCGACTTCACCCTGGCCAATGTCGGTGTGACCCTCTATGAGGGACTGAACTTCTATGGGCTGCTGGCTTTACCTCTGTTTATCCTGACCGGAGACCTGATAAACGCAGCCGGAATCGCCAAACGTTTGTCCGACTTTGCTTATGCCTGTCTAGGCTTTATGCGTGGGGGATTGGGGATGGCCTCTCTGGGTGCCTGCGGCATGTTTGCGGCGATCTCGGGATCAAATTCTGCCACCACCGCAACCATTGGCAGCATCATGCACCCTGAGATGAAGAAGGGTAACTACAACGAAGAGTTTGCCGCCGCTACGGTAGCAGCCGGTGGCGTTGTGGGGATTATTATTCCCCCCAGTATTATCTTTATCGTCTACGGCTTTATGATGAACCTGCCGATTGGCGATCTCTTTATGGCGGGTATGATCCCTGGTGCGCTGATGGTTTTCGCTATGATGGCCACCTGTTTTATTGTGTCTCGGCGCAATGGATGGGGGGAGCTGATTAAGTTCAGTCCCAAACGTATCGTCAAGACCGGCGCCAAGGCATGGCTTGGATTTTTGGCGATGGGGATTGTGCTGTTCGGTCTCTATACAGGCTCTTTTTCGCCGACCGAAGCGGCAGGGGTCACCACGGGCTTCTGTCTGATTGCCGGGTTGTTGGTTACCCGAAAGTTCGGTATCAAAGACTTGCCGAAAATCATGATGCGCTCGGGCCAAATTACCGGTATGTTGGCGCCCTTGATTGCGGTCTCGGTGGTCATGCAGCAGGTGCTGTCACTGCTGGGAGCCAAAGCCTTTTTGACTGGAGCGATTACTTCACTGGGCGGCTTTTATCCCATTCTGTTTGCCTGTATGGCAATAGTCTTTGTGGTCGGGACGGTACTGGAGAGTCTGCCCGTCACGGTGATACTGGCACCCATATTGGCGCCCATAGCGGCCTCGATCGGTGTTGATCCGATCCAGTTTGCAGTGATCTTCCTGGTTGGCGCTTCCATTGGATTCATTACACCGCCCTATGGTTTGAATCTTTACGTGGCCAGTGGCATGACCGGTATTCCCTATTTGCGAATAGTCAAACATGTGGTGCCCTATCTCATTGCGCTGATTTTGACCTGGTTCGCTATTGCGTTAATACCTGGGATCTCTCTCTGGATCCTTTCTTAAATCCGGCAGCGATCCTCTCTTCCTAACGAGAGGGGATCTTAGAGTTGCACATCTGAGGTATGTGGAGGCTAGTATTAGTCCAGGTTCCCCAGTTAGCGGGCAGGTTCTTTAAAGCTCTGTTGCCCGCGTTTTAGGTGCGATGAAATGACCCTCAGTGTCCGCTGTTGTTTGTTGATTCTTCTGTTCTCGGCCTCTGCGAGTGCCACCCCACCTTATACGTTACGCTTTGCCACTGCCAATCCCGAAGGCAGCCACTACGTTGCACACCTGATGAAATTTAAGCAGTTGGTGGAGCAGTATTCTCAAGGACGCATTCGTGTCCAACCGATTATTGACGGCCGCTATGGCAGCGAACATGACAATGTGATGGGCACGGCCGAAGGCGATATTCAGATGTCGACCGTTGCCGTGAATAACCTGACCCCTTTCTCGCCCAACGTGGGCTTTCTGTCCTTTCCCTACCTATTTGAAAACACCGAGCAGGCACGTCGATTGTTCAGTCACCCCCTGATGGAGGAGGTGAACACTGAGATGGTCGCGCGGGCCAATGTACGCGCCTTGGGTTGGTTGATCGGAGGCTACCGGGTGTTGACCAACGCCCGAGTTGCTGTTCGCGTCCCAGAGGACTTAGCTGATCTGAAGATTCGCACACCGATGAACCCCATCATGGTTGAGACATTCCGCTCCTGGGGGGTAGAGCCGTTGCCAATCGCCTGGACCGAGACCTACAGTGCGTTGCAAACGGGCATCGCCGATGGTCAAGAAAACCCTCATATCATTTATTCAAATATGCCCAGGGCTGGTGGCGAGATCTTCGAGGTTCAGCAGTACATCACTGATCTTCGGTATCTGCTCTGGACAGGCCCGCACCTTGTTAACGAACATTTTTACACTAGCCTGCCCGAGGATCTTAAAAAAGTACTGCACCGGGCTGCCAGCGAATCTGCCCAATATCAGTGGCAATGGGCTGAGGAGCACAACCGTCAACAGCTAGACTTTCTTCTTGGTAAAGGAATGGTGTTGATTTCGCCTGCAGATCACGAACGACGCTGGAGGCGCCGGGCCAAAGCGGTTTGGCCTCAGTTTTATTCCGAGGTAGGGGGACGGCCTTTTGTCGATAGGGTTCTGGATATTATTAAACCGTAGTTGTTTGGCGCAATAAAAGACCTGGAGATAACACTATGCTCGTGCGTGTCTTCGTGATCGGTTTACTGTCCCTGCCGGGGTTGCTGCTGGCCGATACGCTGCGTCTTGGCGGTATGGTTCGCTGTCCTTATGTTTGTGCTGCCGATGATCAGCATCCGGGATTTATGCTCGAGATTACTCAAGAGATCTTAGAGCAGGCAGGGCATAAAGTACTGTTTGAACCGCTGCCCTGGAGCCGGGCGTTGAGGTATGTCCGTAGCAACAACTTAGATGGGATTGTAGGGGTGTTGAGACGCAATGCGCCAGATCTTGTGTATCCCAAGTTAGCCCAGGCGGTATCTCAGTACGTTTTTTTTGTCCCAGCAAGCTCCCGCTGGCAGCACACTGGGCTGGTTTCTCTTTGGCAGGTTCAGATCGGTGTAACCCAGGATGTGTCCTATGGGTCGATGGACAGTTATATTCGGCGTTACCAGCATAGTGCTCGAATTCAGTCCCTGACCGGTGTCACAGCGATCAACCAAAACCTGCGGGCGATGGAGCTAGGCCGGATCGATGCGCTGCTTGCCGATCGAGTTGTGATGGACTATAAACGGCTTAAAGATCCGCTCTCCTTGCCGTTGAAGGAGGCGGGATCTTTGCACTCAGAACATCTCTATGTTGCTTTTGCTGCCGGTTCGCCGAAGGCAGCCGAATACGCACGAATTCTGTCTGACGGTCTGGATAGACTGAGATCAGATGGGACGCTGGATACGATCTTGCAACGCTACGGTCTGTCTGACTGGCTAGGAGGTTGACCGAGAATAGCGATCGTAGTATGTCAGCCTGTTGTCGGTCAGCCTCCTAATGGAATAACCCCTGGAGGGCGAGTCTGAAAGAGCGCTCTTAGCTGTTTTTGACAGCCACCATCGACGGGGCCTTCAGGGTCGGAGATAAAAACAACGGTAGCTCTAGGCTCAGGATGTAGCCGACCGCCTTGACCAATCCCCTTGTTAACACTACTACGTCTTCAACCATTCTCCCTTGTCGCTGCAGGCTCGCCTGGTGTATCAGGAACTGAACCTGGTGGTCGTTGGTCGGATAGTTTTCGACGAAGTTATCGAAAGATTTCGTGTAGGTTTTAGACATGATGAAAAATCCAATTTGAAAGAATTAGGGAGATTAGGTTTATTGTGATAAAGGACTAAGGACAATTTTTATATTGTAGAGGCAGGGTCAGTTGCTTAGCTTTTAGTCGAGCACGTTGTTGTGATATTCTCAATAAATGAGACCGCGCTTATCGATTTGTGAAACTATAAGGCCTGAGGGTAAAGGGAGCAAGTGAAAAAATCTTCACATTAGGGTGAGAAAAACTCATCGATTAGACGAATTGTTTGTATCCAATAGATGTGTGATTGGTCGGGCGACCAAACCTTCTTCTGAGCGAGAGGGTTGTGGGAGCGTTAGATCAGTTGCGGCAGTACTGAGCCTATCAGTGATAGGCCGATGCAAATCAGTAAAGAAAAGGCTATGCGCCTCATCGTGTTATCAGAAAAGGGTGGTGGAAAACGTTGACCGAATGCGGTAACCAGAACGACCACCGGCAGAGATAGCAGACTCAGGATCAGTATCTGTTCACTGAGTTTCCCTTGATATCCAATAAAACAGGTGCGAGATAAATTCATGGCGGCAAACATACACAACAGGCTGTTGCGGATTGCTGCCAGAGATATGGGTTGACGATAAAATTGATATACCAAAGGAGGGCCCGCAATAGCAAATAATCCACCGAAGGCACCCCCTAAGATACCGCTGAAAAGAAAAGACTTTGTAGAGGAGCGCTGTTTTAGGGGCTCGGGTTTAAGCGCAATAGCGATGCCGCAGTAGACGATGGCGACACCAAGCAAAAGCTGCAGCCAATGCGAGGCTGCGGTGCTGAGGCTTTCCAGCAGCAGTACCCCAATGACCATGGCGGGTAGTAAACCGAGCAGCGCGATAGCGACTGCTTTTTTGTCGATGTGGCGATGACCGGTGCGTAGTGCGATCGTGCAGTTGGTCAGGGCGAGCAGGGAAACTATGGCGGAGGTAAAGGCGATTGGAGCCAGGCCCAGTCCGGTAACCGCGCCCATGATGATCATTCCCAACGCAAATCCGGTCACCGTCTGTACGTATGTGGCGAGGGCTACAATCAGCAAGAAAGGTAGCAGCAGTTCGGCAGCCATCATGTTATTGCCTTTTGGGGAGAGGGATTGCGTCGATCTTATCCGGGGTAGGGAAGCGTCCAAACAAGCTGGGCGGTCTGTTTATCCACCTTTCAAGCTTTTATCGATGGCTTCGCGAACTTGTTGCTGAATGATGGCGCTCATCCGGTCATTTACCATCGTCACTTGAAATAGACCCCAAGTAAGCCATCGGTAGGTATAGCTCGCCTTGCGGTTACTGTCCCATAGTGGGCACCAACGCCATTCAGGAGCTCTGCTAATTAGAATCATATCAGCCGCGTGCTTGTTTTTATGATACTCAGGGTATCATTAGTAATGGCGGGTGGCAATTTTTTGATAAAAAAACACCGACCCCGAAGGACCGGTGGGAAAGGCTGCGGAAGCAGCTGACGGCTAAAAGGTGTGTGATCCCGGTGCATTAGAAAGCCTCAGACTACACCTAAGTTTTAATTTATGGTGCTGGTACTTAAAGCCGCAGGTTCAGCATCGGGATAAGAAGCGTAGGGAATATCAGGGGAAGGGCTACTGAATGGAACTCCGAAGTTTCATCAACAGCCCTATCTTGTTCACTCTCGACCGACCTCGGCTGACTCCGGTGGGGCGCATAGCAAGGGATTTGTAGGCCTGAGTATGAACCTCTATTTCATGACCACAGTGGGTGATTAGCAGGTGCTTCAGAGTCGTTGTGGCTACACTGTTTGCAGAGTCGCTGTTTACTTGGCGGGTTAATAGATGGTGCATGGATGCACCAGCATTGGCCAAACGGCCCAAGCGAGCCTTATCAACGCAGGTAAGTTCACCTACTTAGGCGCGGTTTGATAAGGCGATGGGCAGATAGATCAGGAGATCTGTGTGTCCACCAGGTTATTAGCTGGAGAGGGATATGTCTGAGGTCGTTATTGCCGGACGCAAGCCTGTAGAGCTTGAATTGGAGCCCGGTGAGTACTTTTACTGCCGTTGCGGCCGCTCGCAAAAGCAGCCGTTTTGTGATGGCTCACATCGAGGCACCGGCTTGGCCCCGCTAGCGTTCACCGTTGAACGCAAGCAACGGCTTAAATTCTGTCTGTGTAAGCAGAGCGCCGATGCGCCCTACTGTGATGGCAGTCATCACGATCTGGATTGACGCTTAATTTGCTGGTGCAGTTCCTCCAGTGTTTGTAACTGTTTCTGGTTGATCACCCGTTGGTCGAACAGCTTCTCATCCGTTTTATCCAGTCGCCGCTGTAGCTTGTCCATTGCCAGTTGCCGGTCTGTGTCGGTTTGCTGCAGTTGGTCTATCTGGCTTTGCAGGTCCTCGATCACCGAGAGTCTGTTGTCGCCCCGGTGCGCGGTAGAGCTCTGCGCTACACTGCCGGGTTGACCCTGGAGCTCATGTTGGATCTGACTGCGAATGGCTTGCAGGTCCCGGGTTTCACGTTCGGAGTAGTGGATCGAGTTTACCAGCGCCTGGTGCGCGCTGGCGCTGCCGATCGAGCCGGATAACGCGTGTTCGAGCATCCGGTGAAATTCAAGCAACTCAATGATGGTTAAAAATTCTTTGCTGTCGATATGGAGTTCTTCGGCGATCTGCTCGACGGTCGACTCGGATTTCTGTTGCGGCAGGTATTCTTGCAGCAGCAGGGAGGCTTCGTGAATTTTATCATTATAAATGATGTAAGCATCCAACCCGGTCGCGCGGCCGTGGTGCTGAGTGCTACCCGCGACCAAGGCGTTCATAAACTCGTTGCGCAGATTGCGTTCAACCTTGGAGGGGCGATGGAGTAAGGATCCGAGCAGATAGAAACCCAGGTTGAACAGCAGTGACCAGAGCGTGCTGTGGCTGACCGGAGACAGTCCGTCCAGGCCAAATAGCTGTTGCGGGCGGAGCCAGGTGATTCCCCAGGGGCCCTGGGATAGCAGTTCTTGGGGTAAGCCGTGGCCAGCAAAGGCGGGCAGTAGCAGGGTATAGAACCAGAGTAAAAAGCCTGCGCTAAGGCCCGCGATCGCCCCGGCTCGGTTACCCCGGGTCCAGAACAAACCGCCAAACATCACCGGCGCAAACTGGAACACGGCGACAAAGGAGATCATGCCCAGCGAGACCAGCATATAGGCATCGCTGAAGGTCACAGAGAACCAGTAGCCGCTGCCGATAATCAGGCCAATCATCACCCAGCGGCATTGCAACAGATAACTACGGAGAAAATTTAGCGGTTTTATGTGATCAATCACAACCATTAGGAGATGGTTGGTGGCCATCGTCGAGAGGGTCATCGCACTCAAAATTATCATTCCGGTAGCGGCAGAGAAACCACCGATAAATGCAATCAGTGCCAGCCAATCGGCCCCGGCGCTCTGCGGCAGTAGCAGGACAAAGGTGTCGGCGTTGGCGATGGGCAGGTCTTGGAGCAGGCCCGCAGCGGCAATTGGAATCACGAACAGGCCGATCAGGATC